>DATIXC010000223.1:0-2829 GCA_035518995.1 Methanomassiliicoccales archaeon
CCTGGACCTGGGCGTCGTGGAGCTCGAGGACATCGAAGGAAGGACGCCTGCGGCCCTGCACCCATCGAACTGCAACTACATCGTGGTCAATGCCCGCGCGGTCGAGAAGATGAGGAAGGAGGCGCCTGAGCTGCTCAAACCGCTCCTCTTCCATGCCCTCCTCCACGAGTACCTGCAGACGGTCGGCTTCGTCCCGGAGCCGGAGGTTAAAGGCAAGGTGCTCCAGATATCGGAATCGCTCTTCGGCAGGGAACACCCGGTCACCAGGATGGCCGAAGACCTTTCCAGCGTGCTGCCGATGATGACCTACGCCCCTAGGATGGCGCTGCCTAAAGGGATGAAGGTAGGGCCGGCGGACCGGTTGGCGCTCGAAGCTTGACGGCCCAGTATCGGCTCAGCGCGCCGTGGCCGCTTCCTGCGTCACCGTGGCGAACGCCACGTTGCCGGACCTCTTGGTGATCTTGGCGCGTATCCTCGACCCCTTCACGGTGCCGGGCACGTAGATGATGACGTTCCCGCGCCTGGCGACCCCGTCGCCCTTCTTCCCGACGTCCTCGATCATGACCTCGTAGATCTGGCCCTCGATCACGGCGTCCAGCTCCTCCTTCTTGGTGGCGGTCTTGCGCACGTTGACCGGGCGGTGGGCGCCGCAGGCCTCGCACTCCAGGATGAGCACGCGGCCTTCCTTGTTGATCCTGGTGTCAGGCCTGCCGCACTCCGAGCATAGGACGAAGGTCTCCGTGTACGACATGATGCGGTCGGCGATCTGCTGCGGGTTGAGCTTGGCCTTGAGGATTAGCCTCCTCCCTTCGACATGGCCCGGAGTGCCAAGCTCCCTCAGAAGGTACTGGACAAGGTGCTCCTCGTCCCGGCGGAGCGCGTCCACTATGTCCCCGAAGTTGCGGATGACCGTGGTCTTGCCCTCCAGGAAGATGTCCGGCTCGGGCACGGTGAAGCGCTCGTGCTTCTCGATCTTCTCCGGCAGCTTCTCCTTCGCCTGCTCCAGCAATGATAGGTAGTCGTCCTCGGCCATGCTTATCGCGCTCGACCTTGGTAGCGTGACCTCGTTAATAAAATTTGCTTTTAAGACCAGGCGCGGTCATGACTGGTACTTGCGCTGCAAGGCGGCCCTCACCAGGCCGAAGTGCAAAGGCGAGGGCTTCCCCGGCCTGGACTTGAACTCGGGGTGGAACTGCGAGGCCATGTAGTAGGGATGGCCGTCCAGCTCCCCGATCTCCATCTTCACGCCGTCCGGCGCCTTGCCGCTGAAGCGCCAGCCCGCCTTCTCCAGGTCCTCGATGTACTTGGGGTTGACCTCGTACCTGTGGCGGTGGCGCTCCATCACCAGGTTCTTGTTGCCGTAGAGCTCGTAGGCCCGGCTCCCTTCCGCCACCACGACCGGCTGCGCCCCCAGCCTCATGGACGCGCCCTTCTTCTTCACGTCCCTCTGCTCGGGGAGGAGGTCGATGACCGGGAACTTGGTCTCGGGGTCGATCTCCGTGGTGTTCGCGCCTTCCATGTCCAGCAAGTGTCGGGACAACTCGATGGTAGCCATCTGGAAGCCTAGGCAGACCCCTAGGAAGGGAACCTTGTTCTCGCGGGCGTGCCGGCAGGCCATGATCTTGCCCTCGATGCCCCGGCTCCCGAAACCGCCGGGGATGAGGATGCCGTCCGCCTGCGCCAGGTCGGGGATGATCCCCTTCTCCTGTATGACCTCGGAGTCGATGAAGGCCATCTCCACCTTCGTCTCCAGCTCCGCTCCGGCGTGGTGGAAGGCCTCCAGGTGGGAAATGTACGAGTCCGCGAGGTGAGTGTACTTGCCAACGCAGGCGATCCTCACCGTCCTGGTCGGGTTCACGACCTTGGAGAGGAACGCCTTCCATTCCGTCAGGTCCTGGCCCGCGTCCGGCAGCTTCAGGTGCTTGATGATGAATTCCGTCAGGCCCTGCTCCTCCAGGATCAGGGGGACCTCGTATATCGACCTGGCGTCCGGGGCCGAGACCACCGCCTCCAGCGGCACGTCGCAGAACAGCGATATCTTGCGCTTGATGCTGTACTCCAGCGGCTCCTTGGCCCTGGCCACGATCACGTCCGGCTGGATGCCTATCGCCCTGAGCTCCTTCACCGAGTGCTGCGTGGGCTTGGTCTTCTGCTCGCCGACCGTCCCCAGGACCGGCACGAGGGTGGTGTGCACGAACATGCAGTTCTCGCCCTTGCCCAGCTCGGTGTTCATCTGCCTCACCGCCTCCAGGAAGGGCATGGACTCGATGTCGCCGACCGTGCCGCCCAGCTCCACGATGCACACGTCGGCGCCGGTGGCGTCGGAGACGTTCCTGATTACGCACTTGATCTCGTTGGTGATGTGGGGGATGATCTGGACGGTCTTGCCGAGGTACTCTCCCAGGCGCTCCTTCTCTATGACCGACCGGTACACTTTGCCGGTTGTGATGTTGTGCGAGCTGGTCACGGAGATGTCCAGGAAGCGCTCGTAGTTGCCGAGGTCCAGGTCCACCTCCCCGCCGTCGTCCAGGACGAAGACCTCGCCGTGCTCGAAGGGGTTCATCGTGCCCGCGTCCACGTTCAGGTAGGGGTCGATCTTGATGGCCGTGACCTTCAGCCCGCGGGACTTAAGCAGGCGGCCGATGGACGAGGAGGTTATCCCTTTTCCCAATCCAGAGATGACCCCGCCCGTGACAAAAATGAACTTCATCTGCGCCACGGGATTGACAGATTGGATGGTGCATATTTTAGCCTTTCCCAAACCCACCCGCCCATAGGAATCTGAATGGATAGGGATGTTAAGACCAGGCGATAGGCTCCGGTTCACGT
>DATIXC010000224.1:0-4570 GCA_035518995.1 Methanomassiliicoccales archaeon
TCCGACCATCCTGGACGCGGACGAGCTCCTGGACAAGGCGTTCGGCAGGTCGGTGAAGATCTCCAAGCAGGGCGAGGACCGCTTGGATGGAAGAAGGAGGACGGCCGTGGCTCGCATCGCCGCCTCGGGCGACATACTCCATGGCACCTTGGTCAAGTACGTCAGGGCCTTCCCCAGCATGCAGAAGCGGGAGGAGTTCCTCATGGAGCTCCTGGACACGGTAGTGGGCCTGGACAGGCTGAAGAAGTCCCTCTCGGCGCTCTCATGGGCCTCGGACCGATGCGCCTATCTCTCCCGGGAATACGCACGACGGGCCAAGGCCGCCCAGAGCGCTGAGCAGCTGGACCGCGTCCGCAAGGAGTACTTCGGCCGGACGTCGTCCATCATCGAGCAGATCCGGGCGGACATCGACTTCGTGGCCAAGGCGCGCGAGGCCTTTAAGAAGATACCCGCGCTGGAGATGGACATCCCCACCATGGTGGTGGCCGGATGCCCCAACGTGGGCAAGAGCCAGCTGGTGGCGCAGGTGTCCACCGCCAAGCCGAAGGTCGCGCCCTACCCCTTCACCACCCAAGGCATCTCCGTGGGCCATTTCCAATCCGGCTACCGTCGCCTCCAGGTCATTGACACGCCTGGCCTACTAGACCGCGAGTTCGAGGAGCGCAACGCCATCGAGAAGCAGGCGGTCCTGGCGCTGAAGTACCTGGCGGACGTGATCGTGTTCGTGATAGACCCCTCGGAGACCTCAGGCTACGGCATGGATGAGCAGATGAACCTGCTCGAGTCGACTAGGAGGGCCTTCCCCGGGATCACGATAATCGAGGTGGAGAACAAGTCCGACGTGAAGAGGACGAGGTCCAAGCGCCTCAAGGTCTCAGCCCTCAACAACGAGGGCATGGAGGAGCTCATGCGTTTGGTGGTGGAGGAGCTCTCCAAGAGCCCCAAGTGGTCGGGCGAAGCTCAATTATCCCCGAAGCCATAACCTCATAGGGACGCGCGGAGGGAAGGGATGGCCCAAGTGGCTTGCAGCGAACGGATGAGGCAGTACTTCGAGGCCTTGGCCAGGGAGGCCGACCGCTGCTACGCCGTGGCCAGGAGGGCGAGGGCCCGCGGAATGGACCCTGAGACCTTCGTCGAGATCCCCCAGGCCGAGGACCTGGCCTCAAGGGTGGAGAAGCTCCTGTCCTCCTGGAGCGTGGAAGGCGTTGCGGTCCGCATTAGGGAGCTGAGCCGCCAGTACAATAGGGAGGAGGTTTCCCTGCTGGTGGCGAAGGAGATAGCCACCAAGCCCGCCAAGTCCAAGGAGGAGGCCATCGACCGCGCGGTGAGGGTCGGCCTGGCCGTGCTGACTGAGGGCATCCTGGTGGCCCCGCTCGAGGGCATCGCCGGCATAAAGCTAGGCAGGAACATGGACGGCACCAGCTACCTTGCCATATCCTTCGCGGGGCCGATCCGATCCGCAGGAGGGACGGGGCAGGCCATGGCCGTGCTCATAGGCGATGTGGTGCGCAGGGAGCTGGGAATCGGCAAGTACGTCCCCACGCACGGCGAGGTGGAGCGCTTCAAGGAGGAGATACCGCTCTACAAGCAGGCCCAGCACCTGCAGTACACGCCCACCAACCAGGAGATCGAGATCATCGCCAAGAACTGCCCGGTGTGCATCGACGGCGAGGGGACTGAGGAGGTGGAGATATCCGGGTATCGCGATCTTCCCCGCATCGAGACCAACAGGGTGAGGGGCGGTGCCTGCCTGGTCATAGCTGAGGGGCTCTGCCAGAAGGCCCCCAAGCTAGAGAAGCACGTCAAGAAGCTCAGCATGGACGGTTGGCAGTTCATCTCGGACTACCTGGCCCTGAAGAAGAGGGAGCAGTCCGAGGAAAAGGAGAAGGTCAAGCCAGACAACAAGTACCTCAAGGATTTGATCGCCGGGAGGCCGGTGCTCGGGCACCCTTCGAAGGTCGGGGGTCTGCGGCTGCGCTACGGCCGCGGCAGGACTACCGGCCTCGCAGCGATAGCCCTGAACCCGGCCACCATGTACGCGGTTGACGAGTTCCTGGCCGTCGGCACGCAGATCAAGATCGAGAGGCCCGGGAAGGCCGGGGCGGTCACACCCTGCGACGAGGTGGAAGGGCCTATTCTGCTCCTGAACAGCGGCGAGCTGGTGCAGGCCAACACCGTCGAGAAGTTCCTGGAGCTGAAACCGCGCGTGAAGGAGATCGTGGACCTGGGCGAGGTCCTCATCCCCTTCGGCGAGTTCGTGGAGAACAACCACGTCCTGGTGCCAGCATCCTATTCCATCGAATGGTACGGAACGGAGCTCAGGCGCGCCGCCGGCTCACTTCCTGAGGACTGGAAGGACCCACCGGACCTGGAGGCGGCGGTGGCGCTCTCCAAGAGGTACGACGTGCCCTTGCACCCCAAGTTCAATCTGTTCTGGTCCGACGTTCCTTTGCAGGAATTGAAGGACCTCAGGTCGGCGCTGCTGTCCCATGGACGGACGCAGGGCGACGCCCTAATCATGAGCGATTTCCAGGCATCGAAGAAGACGCTAGAAAGCCTGGGGGCCTTCCATGTCGTGAAGGGCGGCGATCTGGTGGTGGGCTTCCATCGCACGGCGCTCCTCTCGGGGCTCGGCCTCGCCCCGGGCTCCACCATCGTCGAAGAGCATGCGTTCGACGGCAAGGACTCGCTCGATGCGGTCTCCTCGGCCATGGGCATCAGGATGCGGCCGAGGTCGGTGACGCGCATCGGGGCTAGGATGGCCAGGCCGGAGAAGGCCAAGGAGCGGAAGATGAAGCCCCCGCCGCACGTCCTCTTCCCCCTGGGCCTGAGCGGGGGGACGCAGCGATTGGTGAGCGAGGCCATGAACGGCAAGGAGGTGGAGGCGGACGTCGGGGTGCGCACCTGCCCGGTCTGCGGCAAGACCACCTTCATGTGCAGGTGCGAGTGCGGCTCCCACACCACGCCCTCCGACTCGCCCAACAAGCAGGTCATCGACATCAACGAGGTGATAGAGGCCGCCATGCGCCACCTCGGCGAGACCGACATACCGGCGATCAAGGGCGTCCAGGGGATGATCTCCAAGAACAAGACGCCGGAGGCCATGGAGAAGGGCATCCTCAGGGCCAAGCACGACATCTTCGTCTTCAAGGACGGGACGATCCGCTTCGACATGACCGACGTGCCGGTCACGCACTTCAGGCCCAAGGAGATTGGGCTGTCCGCGGAGAGGGCCAGGCAGCTCGGATACGCCAAGGACTGGGAGGGTCGGGACCTGGCCACTGACGACCAGCTCTGCGAGCTAAGGGTGCAGGACTATATTCCGTCCAGGTCCTGCGGCGACTACCTGGTGAGGATTTCCAAGTTCATCGACGACCTGCTGGAGAAGTACTACGGCCTCCCTCGCTTCTACAACGCGGAGAAGAGGGACGACCTGATCGGCCAGCTGGTGGTCGGGCTGGCCCCTCACACCTCGGGCGGGGTTCTGTGCCGCCTCATCGGCTACACGGACACCAACGTCGGCTACGGCCATCCCTTCTTCCACGCCGCCAAACGCCGCAACGCCGACGGGGACGAGGACTCGGCCCTCCTGCTCCTGGACGCGCTGATAAACTTCTCCCGCTCCTTCCTACCCAAGTCCCGAGGGGGGCTGATGGACGCTCCCCTGGTGCTAACGACGCGCCTGGACCCCAACGAGGTGGACAAGGAGGCGCACAACATCGACATGGCGCGCGAGTACCCGCTGGAGATGTACAATGCTTCTCTCGAGTACAAGCACCCCAAGGAGGTGCAGGAGATGATGGACCTGGTGGGCGGGAGGCTTGGCTCAGTTCTTCAGTACGAGGGGTTCGGGTTCACGCATGATACGAGGGACATAGGCGAGGGCCCGAGGGACTCCGCCTATAAGCTCTTCGAGACCATGCAGGAGAAGCTGGAGGCCCAGCTGTACTTGGCGAAGAAGATCAGGGCCGTCGACGAGGTGGACGTGGTGTACCGCGTGGTCACCAGGCACCTGCTGCCAGACATGATCGGGAACCTCAAGTCCTTCAGCGGCCAGAAGCTGAGGTGCACCAAGTGCAACGCCTCGTACCGCCGCATCCCCCTGTCAGGGAAGTGCTATTGCGGCAACAATCTGACCCTTACGGTCCACGTCTCGTCGGTCAAGAAGTACCTGGAGATCACCAAGGACATCAGCGACAAGTTCGCCATCTCGCCTTACACCAGGCAGCGCATCGAGCTCATCGAGCGCTCCATCAACTCGCTCTTCGAGAACGACAAGGTCAAGAAGTGCAAGCTATCGGAC
Source organism: Methanomassiliicoccales archaeon (assembly GCA_035518995.1). Classification (GTDB taxonomy): domain Archaea; phylum Thermoplasmatota; class Thermoplasmata; order Methanomassiliicoccales; family UBA472; genus JAJRAN01. Next base: position 4,304 of record DATIXC010000224.1, read on the forward strand.
TTCATGTGAAGCGGCTTCTTAGCGCCTTATCAGAGGTACCTACTGGGTACTAGTATTTCGGATGATTATCTTTGCGCTTTCCTAAAATATTCTTAAGCAAAAGGGAATAGATAAATCCCTAAACCCCCTTAATGCCTCATAATGCGTTGTTTCCTTATCCTGAGTCTTTCATTCCTCGGGACATTTCTTCTCTGCTTATTGGCGATAATCGTATTATCGGGTTCTACATCGGCCGAGCCATTTACAGGTTGGGGCGATCAATTCCCA
>DATIXC010000225.1:0-5224 GCA_035518995.1 Methanomassiliicoccales archaeon
AAGCTGTAGGAGCCGCCGAGCAGGCCGTTCAGCTCCTCGAGGGAGTAATGCTTGTGATGCTGGCCGTTCTCCCGGCCCTTGATCACCTTCCTCCCCACCGCGAACATTACCGAGTTCTGCGCGTCGATGAAGGCGAACGTCCCCTTGTGGGGCACGCTGATGATGAGCCTTCCTCCGGGCTTCAGCACGCGGTCGACCTCCTGCAGCGTCAGGCGCTCGGAGGGCACGTGCTCGAGCACGTCCAACATTATGACGCGGTCGAAGAACGAGTCGGGGAAGGGGAGGGCCTCGCCCGAGCCCAAGGCGAAGTCGGCGCCCGGGGCCTGCCTCCTGGCGACGGAGAGGGAAGCGGTGTCCACGTCCATGCCCACCACCCTCCAGCCCTTGCGGATGGCCAACTTGGCGAACAATCCCTCGGCGCATCCCAGGTCCAAAACGAGGCCGGTCCCCTCCAACCAACCGCTAGCTACGCCAGCTCTTCCGTGAGCTTCCAAATCCCATCCTCGAGCCGATAATCTTGCTCAACCTACTTAAGCGAGGATGGTGCCCCGCTCGACCAGAGAATCGACCAATCCCGTGAGGGACCGCATGACCACCGCGCAGGAGTACCTCCGCGCGATCAGCTCGCGCCCTTGGGTGGCGATCCTCTCCCTCAGCCCGTCGTCCTCCAAAGCCCTCACCGCCTCGAGCAGGAACGCCTCCTTGTCCTTGCCGAGCAGGCAGTTCTCGCCATGAGCGAGCTCCGGTATCCCGTCCAGGGCCAAGGGGGTGACCACCGTCGCGCGCTCCGCGCTCATGTAGTCGATCACCTTGGTCAGTATGCCCAGCCCCTTCCACATGGGCGCGACGCACAGGTCGGCGGCGGAGAGCCACAGGTGCAGGTCGGGCACGAAGCCAAGGAACTCCATCCCCTCCGGGGGGGCGAACGGCACCGGGCCGGAGCCGGCGATGTAGACCTTGGCCTCGGGCACCTGCGCCCTCAAGCGGGGCAGGATCGAGGCCAGGTAGGCGACGGCGTCGAGGTTGGGCTCGTAGTTCAGGGTCCCGACGAACAGGACGGCCTTGTGGTCCAGCGCGATCCCCAGCTGCCTCTTGGCCTCCTCCCTGGGCCGCATCCTCTGCCCGACCAGGTCCATGTCGGCGCAGGTCGGCACCACCTCCAGCTTGCCCGGCTCGAAGCCCAGTGAGACGTAGTCCTGGCGGTCGCGCTCGTTCACGACCAGGACCTTCGAGCTCAGCCCCACCAGGATGCGCTCGAAGAGCACGTTCCCCTTGGTGAAGAAGGCCGATTTCCCTTGCACTTGCGCGAATTTCACTATATGGCCATGATTGTCCCAGACCATAGGGACGCGCTTCAGCCTCGCCGCCATGCCGGCCGCGAAGGAGAAGTACGACCCCTCGGCGAACACCAGCGCCCTCGACCTGCCTATGGCCCTGAGGGTGCGAAGCAGGTTCGCGCCCACGTCCGCGGGGAAGAGGAGGTAGCGCGCCATCTGGTTCCTCCTCTGGTCGAAGACGAAGTCGTTGATCCGGCTCGGCTGGACGGGCGTGACATCGTACACGCTCGAGAGCATCTCCATCATCTTCGGGGACCGCTCGCTGGTGACCCCGGAGGTCCTGACCTTGGGCACGAAGACCACCTTGGTCGAGGACCGTGGGCTCACTGGCCATCCCCCTGGAATACGCGCTCGAGCCGCTCGGCCGCGACCCGGAAGTCGAACTCCTTCAGGGCGAGCTCCCGGCCCTTGGCGCCGGCGGCGTGGAGGGCCTGCTTGTCCGAGAGCAGGCGAGCGAGCTCGTCCGACATTCCGTCCAGATCCTCGGGCAGCATCATCCCCGCCCCCTTGTCCACGATGTCGGTCCTCAGGCCCCGGCCGAAGGAGGTGGCCACCGGCACCCCGCTGGAGATGGACTCGATGGCGGTGAAGGGGAAGAGGTCGATGCGGCTGGTGACCACCAGCACGTCCGCGGCCCTGAAGAGGAGGGGCATGTCGTCCCGGGGCAGCATCTCGCTGATCATCCTGACCCTCGGCTCGAGCCCGAGGGAGCGCACCAACGCCCTCAGCTCCTCCAGCTGCGGGCCGCTGCCCTTGATCACCAGCACCGCCCCCGGCCTCTGCTTGAGCAGCCGGGGCATGGCCCTGATGACGAGGTCCAGGCCCTTGTTGGGATGAAGCCTGGCCACGCAGAGGAGCACGTCCTCGTGGCCCTCCAGGCCGAAGCGCTCCCTCGCCCTTTCTATCGGAAAAGGACGGAAATGATCGCAGTCCACGCCCGAGTGCACGGTCTCTCTGCTTATCTTGCCCTCTGGCACCCCGTGGCCGATCAGGTGCTGCCTCGCGGATAGGGACCTCGGGACGATCCTAACGGCGTCCGATGCCACCTTCCTCCCCAAGGTCCGGTAGTATACGCTCTGGACCTGGCCCGCGGGCCCGCGCATGAGCACGTCGAGCTCCTGCCAGACGAACATCCTCGTCCTGAGGTCCTTGGCCGAGAACCACGAAAGGATGGTGCCGCTCTGGAACAGCTCGGTGGTCAGGACCGCATCGTACCCACCTTCCCTCAGGCTCCTCGCCAGCCCGGGGGTGAAGGGGAAGATGGCCGCGGGGAAGACCTTGGGGAGGACGGTGCGGAGGTACTCCACCCTCATTCCCTCCTCCGGAGGGCACCTGGTCTGGGGGAGGAAGGCGTCGGCGGCGAAGACCGTGACCTGATGGCCCCTCTGGCTGACCCTGCGCGACAGCTCTACGACGTTGAGGTCGCAATCGGTCTGAGGCCTCAGGTTGGACGCGAGGATCGGTGGCACGGCCGCGGTCGGCAGGTCTGCTGTCTTGGTTATGAGGCTGACCAGTCCCACCTTCATCCGAGCACCGTGCCTCCGTAGATCATCTGGTACGCCCCGTTCTCGTAGACCTTGGAATAATATGACATGTTGTTCCGATAGAAATTGTAAACGTGGAGCTGGCCGAATTGTGTCGCCCAGAGCTCGCTGGTGCGGTCGAAGATCATGCCGGTGGCGCCCTGCAATTCGGTGACGTTGCCGAAGGACTCGTTGTAGGGCTCATAGTACTTCTGTTTGGTGAATTGCGTCCAGTTCGACTCCCTCCAGACGAGGTCCGGGTAATATCCGCCGACGATGTACGAGCCGATCGCGACGTGCTCGTCGAGGAAATTGGTCATCTCCATCGAGCGGTCGCTCACCACGTACAGGCTCTCCTGGTAGAAGGCGGAGGCGCAGCACATGACCGCGGCCACCACGATCAATGCGGCGGCGATCTTCCTCCAGGGCGTCCAGCGCCTGAAGTACATCAAGGTGATGAGTATGGGCGCGGAGAGAGCGAAGTAGAGGAACCCTCGGTCGTACACCGACCCCTGCAGCAGCAGGAGGTCCAATGGGATCACGATGATGGGGACGAAGGCCAGAGCCAGGAGGCTGCCCGGCAGGTCGCGCCGACGATGGCTGCGCAGCCAGTTCAAAATGGCCAGGAGAAGGAAGAGCATAAGCACCCCTAATAGTGCCAGCCTCAAGTACGGTGCTAGACCGAAGATGTTGCCCTCCGTCCTTTGCCCGACCGCCTGTTGCGTTTTCTCGGTTATTAGGAAGATGAACGCGATCCTGCGGTAGATGGTCTCCCAAAGGAATCCGGAGTACTCACGGGCTCCAGTGAACAGCCAACCGATCCAGATTATGAGGAACGCGAATATCGGCCAGGAGCGCTCCCTCTTCTCCCCCTTCTCCCGCCTGTTCTTGATGACCACGACGACCTCACGGAATATCAGGCCGGCCACGACGAAGAAGGTGGTCGTGGGGTGCGAAATGACCACGTAGATGAAGGCTGCCAGGGCCAGCAGGAGCCAACGGAACCCCTCCTTCTCCAAGAAGACGAAGACCAGGAGCCCCACCACGAGACCGAGGGACTGAGGCGAGTAGTTGTACTGGACCCAGACGTTCCCGAAGCAAGAGATCAGGAAGGCGAACCTATGGTCCCAACCGGGCAGGTACGTTCTGACGAAGAGGTACAAGGATAGCAGGGTCAGGCTGCTGACGAATAGAGGCCAGAGCTGAAGGAACTGCAGGACGTTCGGGTCGGCGACCAGGAAGAAGGTCGAGCCGATTACGAACAGCCCGGGATAGTTCGCCGAGTAGGAGAATATCCCTTGCGCCCAGATGCTTCCATCGTTGGCTATGGTCATGGATGAGAAGAAGTGGGTGTAGGAGTCCCATACGTCCGGCAGGTGCAGGTACATCACCGGGGCTCCCCAGATGGCCAGGTAAAGGAGCAGCCCTTGGAACACGAAGACGCCTTCGCGGCCGGACTTCAATCCCAGGGCGAGGGAGACGATTATCACGCCGATTCCCACCCAATATCCGATGGGGAGGAGGCTGTACAGCCCGAGCTGCACTACGGGGACCCACTCGATCTGGAAGGTCAGGGATGAGGCGTAGATCAGAACGAATCCGGAGATGGCGAGGAGCACCAGCACCCAGCCTTGGACGGTCGGCAGCTTCCATGTCCTCGCCGTGGTCACACCTTCTGCTCGAATCGGGCCAATAGTATCATTAAGATAAGATATCAACGCTTCTTCGGCGATGCGCCAAGCCGGAAACGTGCCTCCAATTGATAAAATGGCAGTGCAAAAGATATTCAGGGAGAAAGGTTAGATTGCATTTCCTCCGCAATTCTTCGATGCCAGACACTAATCTCGTAGCACTGATTTCATGTGTTGGATGGGCTTTTCAAGGAGAGCCAATCTCTTATGTCGGTCTGCCCTCAAGATTTCAGTAATAAAATAGGTCAGTATGGGATGCATGCCAGCAATCCTCCCAATGTTGATTTTGAGCGAATCGACTTACTTCCAACTTCGCACTTATCTTACTAATAATTCGAAATTTTTATATATCGCATTTTTATGGAACATAATTCAGGAGAAGGGGACTTGGACGAAATCATTGTGGTAGGGGACTTGCGAAAGGTTTACGGCTCCGACATCTTGGCGGTCGATGGGATTTCCTTCGTCGTTAGAAAGGGCGAAATATTCGGATTCCTCGGTCCGAACGGTGCTGGGAAGAGCACAACCATCAAGATCCTTACCACCCTCATCGGTAAAACATCAGGCATCGCCAGCATTGATGGCCTGGACATCGACAAGGACCAAGCCGCGGTGCGGAGGATAATCGGCTACGCCTCCCAGGAGGTAGGGGTGGACGATGACCTCACTGGCA
>DATIXC010000226.1:0-3867 GCA_035518995.1 Methanomassiliicoccales archaeon
GGACGTCGCCCATGGACGTACTGACGACCTTGTCCTGAACGGAGGTGCAGGTCACCCCGGTCATTATCTTGGCCCCGGCCTTCATGGCCCTGTCCGCCAGGAACTGGTCGAACCTGTCCCTGTAAGTGGTGTAGCCGTGGAAAGGGACCTCGAAGGAGGTCAGCCTGGGGGAGTATATGCGGATCTTGTTGGTATCCAATGAGCGAAGGTGGGAAGGTACCTCGAAGACGGTGCCCAGGTCCGCCTCAGGGAATATCCTCCGGACCTCGTCCTCCTGGGGCATGAACTCGCCGCAGCGCACCGGCACCCCGATGACCGGCCTCCTCTCTATGACCAGTACGTTCGCGCCCCCCAAGGCGGCGTACTCCGCGGTCGAGCTCCCAGCTGGCCCTGCGCCCACCACCAGGACGTCGACGTCCTCGGCTAAAGCCATCCATTCCCTCCTCAGGCCTTCCGGTCGACCACCGCTTCCACCAGCTCCGACATGCTCCTCTTGAACGAGGAGCCGTCCAGGACGTCCAGGTGTCCAAGGGCGGCGTCCGCGAATCTTCTGGCGACCTTGATCGACTCGTCCAGGGCCTTGGTCTGCTTGATGAGCCCGAGCGCCTCCTCCACATCCTCGCGGGACTTCTCCTCCTTTGAGAACATCTCCGCCAGCCGCTCCCCCACTAGTGGGTCCTTCATAGCCTCTATCAGGGGCAAGGTCGGTTTGCCGTCCATGAAGTCCATGCCGTGCGGCTTGCCCAGGGCCCTCTCGTCCCCGATGATGTCCAGGACGTCGTCGACGATCTGGAAGGCCATCCCGGTCGCCAGGCCGAACTGCCCCATGGCTTCGATCTGCTCCGGGGTGCCCTCGCCCAAGGAGGCGCCCACCCGCGTGGCGGCCCACATGGGCATGGCGGTCTTGCCGGCGATGATCTGGAGATAGGTGTCAAGGGGAGTGGCGGGCTCGAACTCGTAGGCGTTCTGCAGGATCTCGCTCTCCGCCGTGGCCGTACAGGCCTCGGAGATGATGTTGACGACCTCCTGGCTCCATTGGCCTCCCAGCCGAAAGGAGCGAACGAATAGGAAGTCCCCGGCCACCAGGGCCTTCTGCACACCGTACTTCTTATAGGCGGCGGCCTTGCCCCGGCGGATCTCGCCGTGGTCGTTGATGTCGTCGTGGATGAGCGTGGCGGAATGGATGAGCTCGAAGGAGGCGGCGATGCCGATCACCTTGCTAGGCTCCTCGCCCCCGACGGCGCAGTAGGAGAGGAGCACCAGGCCAGGTCGTATGCGCTTTCCTCCTGCGCCGATGACGTGCATGCAGATGTCGGTGAGGAGCCCCTGCTCAGAGCCGACCGCCTTGCGGATCTCCTCCTCCACCTTATCCATTTCCTTCCTAATGGGGGCGTCCCAGCTCAAAGGTATCAGCAACCTAATCCTGCGGCGATACTTAACCTTAATCCAATCTCATCCGGCCATCTGGTGCCTTGCGGGGCTGCCGCTGGCGGCTGATGGAAAGGATGAAAGGAAAAGGTTTTTTTACGGTTCCTACACGCCTAGGAAGGCATGGGCCGCGTCGGTGCAGGCCTGAATGATCGGCTGTGGGTACAGGCCGATGCCGATGACCGCCACGAAGCAGATCGCGATGGCCACGGCCATGGCGGTGGGGACCCGTACCTTGTCCGTCGGCCCTTTCTCCACGTACATGTTCTTGACCACCCTGGCGTAGTAGTACAGGGAGAAGGCCGAGTTCAAGATGCCCGCGATCGCCAGCCACAGGTACCAGTTGTTCTGGCTGTCGAACTGCCAGGCGTCGATGGCCCCGGAGAACAGAACGTACTTGGACCAGAAACCTGCCAGGGGCGGGATACCCGCCAGCGAGAACAGCATGATCATCATGGCGAAGGCGACCCAGGGGGCCCTCTTGGCCAGCCCTTTGTAGTCGGCCACGTTCTCACCCACAGCGACGGTGCTGAGAGCGGCCACGATGAGGAACGCGCCGCCCTTCATGAAGGCGTGGGTGATCATGTGGAAGAACCCTCCGGCCAGGCCATAGACGGCGACGTTAGGGTCGCTCACCGCCGCCACTGGCAGGGCGATGAGGATGTAGCCCGCCTGGGCGATGGACGAGTATGCCAGCATGCGCTTGAGGCTGGTCTGCGAGACGGCGATGACGTTGCCTACGGTCATGGTGAGGATGGCGATGACCCCGATGAGCAGTGTCCAGTCGGTCTTCATGGCGATGAGGCCGATGAGGAAGACCTTGAACAGGGCGATGATGCCCATCTTCTTGCTGCCGCCCGCCAGCATCGCGGTGATGGTCGTCGGGGCGCCCTCGTACACGTCGGGGGCCCACATGTGGAACGGCACCAGCGCGATCTTGAATCCGAAGCCGGCGATGATCATCACCGCCGCCAGGAGCACCATCGGCTCAGCCGGGGTGCCCATGGCCGCCGAGACCGCCGCCCCGATGTTCTCGAAGGTCATCGGGTTGGAGCCCACGATGACCTCCGGGAACTGCGCCGTGACCCCGTACAGCAGCGAGATGCCGAACAGCCCGATGGCCGAGGAAAGCCCGCCGATGATGAAGTACTTGGTCGCCGCCTCGGAGCCACGCTTGCTGGTCTTCCGGAACGCCACCAGGGCGTACGAGGACAGGCTGGTGAGCTCGATGCCTACGAACAAGGTGATCAGGTCCAGGGCGCCGGCCACTATCATCATGCCGGTCGTGGCCATGAGGATGAGGGCGTAGTACTCCCCGGTGTGCTTCTCCTTGTCCACGTAGCGGAACGATGCGATTATCACGTACGCCGCTACGCTCAAGAAGAGCAGCATGAACAGGGCGGAGAAGTAGTTGAGGACGATCACGCCCTCGAAGTCCACCGCCGACCCGTACGGGTAGGTGAGGTAGAAGTCGGCCACCAGGGACCCGGAGATCAGCACTCCCACCAGGGCCCAGATGGCCGTCGCCTTGTCCGACTTGCCGATGATACGCACCGCCGGCGCGAGCACGCCGAACACGGCGAGCACTATCAGGGGCATTATCGCGGTGTAGTCAGCCATCTATCTCAGACCCCCATTGGGACCAGGGCGGACAGAGCCTCCGCCACTGGTCGGATGTAGTCGTAAATCAGGCCCGGGTACAGCCCGAAGAAGATGATGAAGCCGCACAGCACCATCAGCGGCGCCGCCTCGAACCAGGAGACGTCGTGCAGGTGGTGGGTATCGATCTTCTCCGTGAGCGGGCCGAACAGCACCCGCTGCATCGACCAGATGTAATAGGCGGCGGTGATGACCACGGTGGCGATAGGTACCATGACGAGCCAATTCCATTCCCCGTTCAGGGTGCCGAAGGCGAAGAACGCTGGCAGCTCCGCCGCGAATCCCACCAGTCCAGGCAGCCCGAGGGATGCCATAAAGCCGATCATCATAAACGTCGCGTACCAGGGCATCTTGTGCGCCAGCCCTCCCAGCTTGGGGATTTCGCGAGTTCCGGCGATGTGCTGCGCTATTCCGCAGACCATGAAGAGGACGGCCGTGATCAGGCCGTGCGCGAACATCTGGAAGACGCCCGCTGCTATCCCCACCGCCGAGAAGGTGGCGAAGCCCAGTAGCACTATTCCCATATGGCTGATGGACGAGAATGCCACCATCTTCTTCAGGTCCTTCTGCGCCAGAGAGGCCAAAGCGCCGTACAGTATGGACACTATGGCCACAATGATGAGCAGCCATTGCAATTCCCTCGCCCCCTCAGGGAGCGTGGGGATGGCGATACGGATGAGGCCGTAGGCGCCCATCTTCAGCAGCAATCCGGCCAGCAGGACGGAGCCTGCGGTCGGGGCCTCAACGTGCGCGTCCGGAAGCCAGGTATGGAAGGGGAAG
>DATIXC010000227.1:0-6045 GCA_035518995.1 Methanomassiliicoccales archaeon
TTTGTACAGAGGGATGAAGGGCAGGTCGCAGACCATGGAGGCCCAGCTCGCGGTCAACGGCAAACAGCTGGCCAGGACGGACAAGGGCGTCACGGACGAGGTCAGGCGGGTCCTGGGCATGGACTACAAGTCCTTCTTCATCTCCGTCTTCGCCAGGCAGAAGGAGCTCAACGCCCTCAGCAGCCTGAGCGCCTCGGAGCGGGGGAAGGTGGTGAGGAGGATGCTCGGGATCGAATCCCTGACCAGGACCGTGGAGGAGATCGACCGCGACAAAAAAGGGATCCAGGATCGCCTGTTCGGCGTGCAGCAGGACCTCCTCGCCGCGGACGGTGGGAAGAGGTCGGAAACCTTGCGCAAGGAGCTGGAGGGGATCTCCAAGAGCAAGGCGGAGATGGTGTCCGAGCTGGCCTCGTCCCAAACGGCCCTAGCTAACGTCCACCAGGAGGCCTCCGCGGCCATGGACCGTCGCGACGCCCTGAGCTCGCTGGAGGAACAGCACTCGAAGCTGTCGGCGGAGAGGATCGCCAATCAAAGGGACGCCGAAGGGGCGCGCGCCAACGCGGAACGGGCGGCGCAGCGCGTCAAGGAGCTCGAGTCCAAGCGCCTGGAGATGGATGCGCTCGCTCCCGACCATGCCCTCTACGAGGAGCTGGCCCGGAGGAAGGAGATGCTCGACTCCCAGGCCCAGGCGTTCGAGAGGAGAAAGGCGCTCGCGCAGCAGCGCTCCGAGACTGAATCCAGACTGGACAAGGCCAGGCGGGAGCTCAGGGAGCGGGAGCGGGCAGCCGAGGCCTGCGCCGATTCCAGCAAGAGGCTGCAGACGGTGGAGGAGAGCATCGCCAAGGCGACGGAGGAGAGGGACTCGTTCCGGGAGAGGTCCCGGCTGCTCGAAGCGGACATTGAGAGGCTGGCAGCGGAATCGGGGGAGCGCGCGATGAAGCTGGAGGAGATCCGCCGCCTCGGCCCTGAGAGCGAGTGCCCGACCTGCGAGCGCAAGCTGTGCGACCAGCATCCGTTCCTCGTCGCCAAGCTGGAGAGGGAGCTCTCCGACCTGGCCTCCAAGGCCAAGGAGGTGAAGGCGGAGCTGGCCGCTGCCAAGCAGGAGCTGGAGCAGCGGACCCAAAGGCTGGAGGCGCTGGAGAAGAGGAGGAAGGAGATGCGCCTCAGGTGCGACGACGAGGTCAGGGCGCAGGAGGCCCTCCGTTCCGCCCGCGATGCGACGACCTCGATCGAGTCGGACCTGCGGCGACAATCCGATGCCCTGGCATTGCTCGAGGTCCCTGGGTACGACGAGCAGGAGCACCTCTCAGTCAAGAATCGCCTCCAGGAGCTAAGGCCGAGGTGGGATAGGCACCGCGCCCTCACGGTGGAGTTGGAGGCGCTCCCCCGCTGGAAGCAGGAGCGTGCCGGATGGGAGGCGCGGCTGAGGGCGCTCGAGGGCGAGGGGAAGGCCATAGAGGGCCGCATCGCGGCCCTGGGCTACAAGGAGGGAGAGCGGAGGCTGGCCCAGACCGAGCTCGACCAGATCCTGGGCAGGAAGGAGGAGGTTTCGCGCCAAGTGGCTGCGGCCGACAAGAGGCTGGAGCGGCTCAAGGGCGAGGAAGTGGGTAAGCGCTCTTCGCTGGAGGACCTCGAGCAGCGGGAAAGGGCGGCGGATGACCTTACCAAGCAGCTCGAGCGGCAGAGCGCCCTGAGCAGGGCGATGCGCGACTTCCGGGAGAGCATGATGGCCAGGGTAGTGCCCACGCTCTCCGAGCTCTCCTCCCGGTTGTTCGAGGAGCTCACGGACGGCAAGTACCCAGGCATGGAGCTGGACCCGGACTATGAGATCTCCATCTTCGACCGCGGGGAGAAATACGCGCTCTCGCGCTTCTCCGGAGGGGAAGCGGACCTGGCCAACCTTTGCTTGCGGCTGGCGATATCCGAGGTCATCGCCGAGAGGGCGGGGAGCGCGCTCAACTTCCTAATCCTGGACGAGATCTTCGGCTCGCAGGACCAAGGGCGCAAGCGCAACATCATGGAGGCCTTCGGGCAGCTGTCCAAGAAGTTCTCGCAGATCCTCCTGATCACGCACATCGAGGACGTCAAGGACCTGGTCGGCGGCGCCATCGTCGTCCAGGAGAACGAGGACGGCTCGAGCTCCGTGAGCGTCGTCGATTGAATCGAAGGCTCATGGAAACTGATTAATACCGCAAAATCGACTGTGTTTCCGAGAAGCATGGTCGAGATGCTCGGTGATTTCTCTTTCCTTATTTTATTGATCATTTTCATCATCGTCATTCTAATATTCTATTCGATCAGATCGCTCATCAACAAGCAGAACGACATCGAAAGGGAGCCAGAGCTGGTCAGCGATCATCTCAATATCAATCAGGTCGCCTTCGCCAACGAGATGGTGGAGCATATCGACAAGACCGAGTGCCGATACTGCGGCGCACTGAACGACAACCCCAATGGCACCTGCGAGTCATGTGGGGAGCGCCTCTGAGGAGCAAACGCTCTTACCGGTTCATCCCCAGAGCGCCTTCAGGTCGACGTTGTCCGCCACCAGGTGCTTCACCTTCTCGATCTTCTTCTTGTTGTCGGGGTCGATGCGGGCGATGAGGTGGTCGATCATCTCCGCCGCGCGGAGGGTGTCGTGCGAGGTCAGCAGTATCGGCACCCTGGCCTCGTAGGCCTTGGCGATCACCTGCTTCTCCGGGTACAGGCCCCCGGTGAGCACCAGGCACGACGTGTCCGTCGCCAGGGCGGCCATCTGGATATCGGTCCTGTCCCCGCCGGTGATAAGCGCCTTCCTGGAAACGCGGCGCATGTACTTGATGGCCGCCTCGGGCTGCATCGCCCCGATCATGACGTCCTCGACGTTGTTGAGGAAGCCCTCCTCCACCAGCACCCTGGCGCTGAGGGCGTCGGCCACCTCCCGCACCGTGAAGTGCTTGAGCTCCGGCGCCGCCGGGATGCTGCCCAGTACCTTTATGCCGCGCTCCTCCAGAAGCGCCCTGGCCTCGGGCTTGAAGCTCATGTTCAGGATGACGCCCTTGAAGTTGATCCTGTACGAGGAAAGCACCTGGGTGAGCATCACAAGCTTGTCCATGGAGCCCGGCTGCCTGGCCGATACCAGCACCACGTCCGCGCCGATGGCCTCGGCGATGGCCATGCCCGAGACGTTGTGCAGGAACCCGATCAGGATGTCCCTGGTCCCCTCGACCAGCATGTCCCTTCCCGTCTCCTGCACCGAACGGTAGGAACTCACTATCTGGTCCATCGTGACCGGCTTGTAGAGGTCGTAGGTGAACGGGGAGAGGTGCTCCTCATCCGCCTTCAACCCCAGGGCGTGCTTCATGAGATAGGCGTCCTGGTCGATCAGCCTGTCCCCCTCGGTCCTCAGCGTCTCCCGGAACGGCTTGAAGTAGCCGACCTTCCGCGGATGGTTGAGGGCCAGGCCCAACGCCACGATGCTCTTGCCCGACCTTTCGTTCACCGAACCCAAGAATAGCGTTTTCATGCTCCTTCCCTCCTTATGACCACGAGCGCGTCCACCGCGCTCACTCCCTGCTCCAGGTCACCTACGATGACCGGGTTTATCTCCAATTCGGTTATCGATGGATTGTCCACGGCGATCTGCGCCACCCGGACTATGACCTCCCTCAGGGCAGGTATGTCCGCCGGCTTCTTCCCCCTCGCCCCCGTCAGGATCGGATAGGCCTTGATCGAGCTTATCATCTCCCAGACGTCCACGTCCGAAAGGGGCACGATCCTCTGGCTCACGTCCTTGAGCACCTCCACGAAGATGCCCCCCAGCCCGAACGTGATCACCGGGCCGAACTGGTCGTCGCGTACCATGCCCACGATGACCTCGCGGCCGGACTTCATCTGCTGTATCGATACCCCGTCCACCCTGGCCCGGGGGGCCCTCTCCCTCACGCGCGAGAGCATGAGGTTGAACTGCTTGCGCACCTCCTCGTCGCTCTTCAGGTCGACGACCACCCCTCCGACGTCGGTCTTGTGCGCGATGTCCGGCGACTCGACCTTCATCACCACCGGGTAGCCGATCTTGTTGGCCGCGGCCACCGCCTTGTCCTCGGTGTCGGCCAATGCCTCCCTCGGGACCGGCACGCCGTACGCCTTGAGGATCTCCTTGCCCTCGGCCTCGCTCAGGCTGACTCGCCCCTCCGACCTGGCCTTCTTCAGCGCCCTCTCCACCCGAAGCTTGTCCCCCCTGACATGAGAGAATATCTCCGCCAGGTTGCGCTCCCGGGTGGCCTCGTACTCCATCATGGCGCCGATCGCTCTGACGCCCCGGTCCGGGGACGGGTAGTTGGGGATGCCGGCGTGGCGCAGGATCTTGATGCCTTCCTGGGCGTCCTCTCCCCCCGCGAAGCAGGAGACGATGGGCATCGTCGCCCTCCCCGCGTAGGAGGCCACCATGCTCGCCACCCCAGAGATGTCCACCAGGTCCGTGGGCGCGAGCAGGACGAGCACCGCGGCGACACCGGGGTCGTCCATCACCGTTTGCATGGCGAACTCGTAGCGGTCGGCCTTGGCGTCGCCGATCACATCGACGGGGTTGTAGAAGTTCGCCTCCTCGGGCAGGTAGGAGCGCAGCTTCCTGACGGTCTCGTTGGTGAAGCTGGCCATCCTAAGCCCGTAGTCCCCGCAGGCGTCGGCGGCCATCACGCCCAGGCCCCCGGCGTTGGTGATGATCGCCACCCCTCCGCCCTGGGACGGCAATGGCATGTTGCTGAAGACCAGTAGGAGGTCGAAGAGCTCCTCGATGTTATGGACCCTTATTATCCCCGTCTGGCCCATGGCCGCGTCGTAGACCCGGTCGCTGGAGGATATGGCGCCAGTGTGCGAGGACGCCGCCTTGGCGCCGGACGACGTCCTGCCGGCCTTCAACGCGATGACCGGCTTGTGGCGGGAGGTGGCCTCGGCCTCCTCCATGAACTGCGTGCCGTGGGCCATTCCCTCTACGTACATCCCAATGACCTTGGTGGCGGGGTCGTCGCGGAGGTAGCGCAATATGTCCGCCTCCTCCATGTCCACCTTGTTGCCCACGCTGATGAACTTGGAGAACCCCACGTTGATCTCCGACGCCCAGTCGAGCAGCGTGGAGCATATGGCCCCGGACTGCGATGATATCCCGATGCTTCCCTCCTTGGGATAGTTCTTGGTGAAGGTGGCGTTCATCTTCTTCTGGGTGTTGATGATCCCTAGGCAGTTCGGCCCGAGCACCCTGATGCCGTAGCGCTTGGCGATCGCGCCCACCTGATGCTCGAGCTCGGCGCCTTCCTTGCCGATCTCCTTGAAGCCGGCCGTGATGATGATGGCGGCCTTGACCTTCTTCTCCCCGCATTCCTCCATCACCTTTGGGACGAAGGTGTTGGGAACGCAGATGACCGCAGCCTGGACCTCGTCGGGGATGTCGAGGACCGAGGGGTAGCACTTGAGACCGAGGATCTCCTCGGACTTGGGATTGACCGGGAAGATCTTGCCTTCATATCTCGATTCTAGAAGGTTCTTGACAACGATGTGCCCGACCTTTAGCTCTTCCCTGGCCGCGCCGATGATGGCGATGGAATCGGGCTCGAAGAGCTCCTTGGGCATTGCTTCCTCGGATTGGCCAGGATTGTATTAATAGATGCGTCGGCTAGAAATTCCCTAAGGTGTGCTGGTCCTGAAGCCGGATCTCTTTGGCCTTATGATGGATGCCGAGAAGGTCCATCAGCTCGAAGGCGTTCTTGGCGGACTTCGATCTCCCGTGATTATTAAAATATACCCTAACCTTATTAAAATCCTTGTCGGCCTCCTTTATGCGAGGGACCCAAGGCTCCAGCTGCTGTCTGGTGTATAGGTAGTCGTACCGGTTGATGCGGTAATCGTCCTCCTTCTCCTCACGGTACCAGATGTCATAGTTCCGGCCGTGGAACCTGACGTATGAATGATCCGCGGTCCCCTTCTTGGTGATCGGGAAGCCTGGGCCGTCGATGAGGACGTTGGCCACATTCCTCTCACGAAGGATGTCCAAGGCCTCAGGTACTACCT
>DATIXC010000228.1:0-4076 GCA_035518995.1 Methanomassiliicoccales archaeon
TGAAAGCTATGGCGATGAACTCCAGCGCTCCGATCAGCTCGTGGTCGTCGAGGAGCTCCGCGTAGGCGTGCAAGCGCTTCTTCGATACGAGCAGGAAGGTCACGACCACCGAGACCACGACTGCCTCGATGATCATGCCGAACCCCACAAACAGTCCGGAGATGTACGTCAGGACCAGGGCGAACGGGGTGGTAAGCCCGGGCACGCCCATCTTGAACCTTATGTACAATAGCCCGACCGCCATCACCGCGACTATGCCTATGCCGATGAGGGAGAGGGCCTGGAGGTACTGCGCGCTCATCCCTGGGACGAGCTCCTCGGAGTTCTGGCCTATGTACGCGAGGAGGAAACCGAGGACCGACACCAGGGGGAAGGTGCGGACGCCCGCGATGACCATGTCGTCGCCCTTGTGGTGCTCTCGCTCGATCCCAACCAGCGCGCCTACTCCTAGCGCGATCAGCAGATAGTAGATAAACTCGAGGCTCGTGCTCAAAGTTACCGCGAAGGATTACGAGCCTTTGGGAGAAAATGCTTTGGGTGGCGGGCATGACACGAAGCCCAAAGGATGCCAGATGGTTCTCAAATTCCGCCACTTTCAACAAATCATATATATGCGAATTTGTATTGCCGGGTGAAAATCGCCACAGAAGGGGTAGATTTATGGAAATTGATCCACTGGTCTATATCATACCTGTGGCGGGCATCATCGGCCTGCTCTTTGCGTGGCTCCTCACCCGGCAGATCTTCAAGAAGGATACCGGGACTCCTGAGATGGAGGCGATTGGGGATGCCATTCGCGAAGGCGCCATGGCCTATTTGTCCCGCCAATACAGGACTATCGCGATTATTAGCGTCATCCTTGGTGTCATCATCATGATTGGCATTAACTGGCAGACGGGTGTCGCCTTCCTGATTGGGGCGTTTTGTTCCGCCCTCTCGGGATACATCGGGATGTACGTGTCTGTGAACGCCAACATCAGGACAGCAAGCGCCGCAAGGCGCAGTCTTGGTGAGGCCCTGAAGGTCTCCTTCCGCGGGGGCGCCGTCTCTGGCGTCGCGGTGGTGACTTTGAGCCTTCTCGGCGTCGCGGGAGTATTCTTCGCTTTCGCCTTCTTCGTGTTCCCTGATTACGTCCCGGTATATGTGCCGCCTGGCGCTCTCTCGACCACCGATTGGGCCTGGCAAGGCGCGCTCTTCGCCGCTGTCGGCTACGCCTTCGGAGCCTCCTTCGCCGCGCTCTTCGCGCAGCTTGGCGGCGGCATCTACACCAAGGCCGCCGATGTCGGCGCGGATCTGGTGGGAAAGGTTGAGGCAGGAATCCCCGAGGACAGCCCCAAGAACCCGGCGGTTATAGCCGACCTGGTGGGCGACAACGTGGGCGACTGCGCCGGTCGCGGAGCGGACCTCTTCGAGTCCACCGCTGCCGAGAACATCGGTGCCATGATCCTTGGTTTCTCTGTCTACGCTGTCACAGGGGAGATCGGCTTCCTCTTCTTCCCCCTGATCGTCCGTGCCCTCGGTCTACTCGCTGGCCTGGTGGGAATCATGTCCGTGCGCTTGAAGAACGAACAGGAGAGCCCGATGCGAGCTTTGAACCGCGGCTATTACATCACAGCCGTGATTTCAGGCCTATTGTTCGCTGGTGCGGCATGGTGGCTGCTAGGTGACACGTGGTACTATTTCCTGGGCTGCGGCGTCATCGGCGTCGTCCTGAGCATCGTCGTGGTCTACATCACCCAGTACTACACCTCGGGCGAGTACCGCCCAGTAAGGGACATCGCCAAAGCCTCGGAGACCGGTGCCGCTACCAATATCATCACTGGCTTCTCTGTCGGCCTTGAGACCACCGCTTTGCCCGTCATCGCCATATGCATCTCCTTACTGAGCGCCTACGCGCTAGGTAGGATGGCCGCGCCGGCCGGATCCCCAGAGGGCGAGGTGTTCATCTTCGGCCTCTACGGCACCGCCGTGGCCACAATGGGGATGCTCGCGACCTGCGCCTTCATCCTGGCGGAGGACACCTTCGGTCCAATCACCGACAACGCCGGAGGCATCGTGGAGATGTCCCAGCAGCCCGATGAGATTCGCCACAGGACCGACAGGCTGGACTCCATCGGCAACACCACCAAGGCATTGACCAAGGGGTATGCCATGGGCTCGGCGGCGCTTGCGGCGTTCCTTCTCTTCGGGGCATACTTCGACAAGGTCGTCGAGATCACTGGCCAGCCTATAGTCGAAGTCTTCCAGGTGAATATCGCCAACCCGCCGGTGTTCGTCGGGGCGTTCATCGGGGGCATGCTGGTCTTCTTGTTCGCATCTCTGGCCATCAGGGCAGTGGGCAAGGCGGCCGGAGACATGATCAGCGAGGTGCGCAGGCAGTTCCGAGAGAACCCGAACATACTGAATGGGGACGACAAGCCGGATTATGCCCGTTGCGTGGACATCTCGACCAAAGGCGCGCTGAAGGCCATGGTCCTACCTGGGATATTGCCAGTAGTGGTTCCAGTGTCACTCGGGCTGATCATGCGCTACGCCTACCCGGACGATTGGACCGTCTCCTATCAATCCGTTGGAGCTCTGCTCATGGTCGGCACCATCGCCGGAGTGCTCATGGCCCTGGTGATGAACAACGGCGGGGGCGCCTGGGACAATGGCAAGAAGTACATCGAGTCGAAGGGCCTGAAGAAGACCCCGCAGCACGCCGCTGCGGTGGTCGGCGACACCGTCGGTGACCCGTTCAAGGACACCGCCGGGCCATCCCTGCACGTGCTGGTGAAGTTGCTCTCCACCATCACCCTGGTCTTCGCCGTGCTCTTCATCTTGGCGCCTTAAGCCCACGGAGCGGCCAAACCCCTTACTAGCTTTTCATTTTCCTTCATCCAGCTTGCGGGTCCTTCCATCGTGCCAGGGTCAAGCTTATATAAGGGTTCAAATATGCCAGAGTCACTAGAGGGTAACCTATGTACCTAATGGCCAAGCGAGAGAAGGTCGTGCGCATCCCGCCCGACCGCCTAGCCGAGGACCTTGACGCCACCGTCGTGGAGCTGGCCAAGGAGTCCCTCGAGGGCAAGGTGGAGGGCAGCGACTCGCTCACCGTCCTGATCCGCAACATCCGGCGCGAGGGCCCCGGCCGCATCGTGCACGGGGACGGCGCCGTCTATCAGAAGGTGACTTTCGACTCGCTCATCTTCCGCCCGGTGCTCCAGGAGGTCGTCGAGGGCACGGTGGTGGAGGTCCTCAAGTTCGGGGCGTTCGTGCGCTTCGGACCGTTGGACGGGCTCCTCCACATCTCGCAGATCATGGACGACCGCATCGACGTCGACGACGTCAACCAGCGCCTTCTGGGCAAGGACACCAAGCGCGACCTCAAGGTCGGCGACAAGGTACGGGCCAGAGTAGTGGCACTCAGCATCAACGAGCGCAACCCCAGGGAGAGCAAGATCGGCCTGACCATGAGGCAGGCGGGCCTGGGCAAGTTCGAGTGGCTGGAGGAGGACCGCAAGAAGAAGGGCGAGAAGGAGAAGGGGGCGGCCGCATGAGGGTCATGAAGGCCTGCAAGCACTGCTCCTTCATCACCGAGGAGGACACCTGCCCCCTCTGCGGCAACCAGACCTCCAAGGACTGGCAGGGCTACGTGATAATCCTGGACCATGACAAGTCCGAGATAGCCAAGAGGATGGGCATCAATGTCAACGGCAAGTTCGCGCTCCGCGTGCGTTGAGCTGCGCGTCCCCCGGAGGGGCTGGAGATTGCCGAAGGAGATCAGGAGCCGTCTGGCCATGCCGTTCGGTGACCTGGTCAGCGACGAGGAGGCGTTGGAGGACCTGCGCAGCAGCGCCCTCTCCGCCACCGTGGGCGACGTGGTCTCGCTGCTCATGGTCGAGCACGGCGAACAGCCGGACCTGATGGTCTACGACCTCAGGACCGAGCGCCAGGAGATGAGCGAGCTGGCCGCAAAGCTCCCTTCCCTCCCTGGGAGGGAGGTGCAAGTGAAGAACCCGGCTGGGACGGTAACGCCCGAGCTGGTCATCGCCATCGAGAGGGCCCTCTCCCGCAAAGAGAAGGCCAAGCTGATG
>DATIXC010000229.1:0-3166 GCA_035518995.1 Methanomassiliicoccales archaeon
ACCCCAAGGAATCTGAGGAGATCGTGGCCTATGACCCCTTGTACTTCTTCGAGCCCGAAAGGAGGGAGGAGCTGGTGGCCGCGATCTCGGAATGTATGGGCAAGGACCCTGGCCCCTTCCAGGAGGAGCCCATGGTCCTCAGGCCGCCTGGGCTGATGGTCGAAGCCAAGAAGGCGATAAAGTCCATCGACGACCTAGCGCTCGAGTTCACCAACCAGATGCTCAGGTTGCCCAGCGAGAAGCTCTCTACCGAGACGTCTTTGATCACGGTATCGGAGGACATGGGGGTGGTCATCGACCCGACGGACGGCTTGGTCTTCGATGTGCCATCGGTCGAGTTCGCGGGTAAGCTGAAATCGTATTACAGAGGGGGTAGCTGAGGTGCTTAGGTTCTCCAACAAGCAAACCAGCTTCAGGATCGGAGGGGTGGACTTCGGAGGCCAGCCCGGGAAGCGCAGGACGGTCATGGTCGGTTCTCTGTTCTATCCCGGTCACAGCGTGGTCGAGGACCGGGTAGAGGGGAAGGTCAAGCCCGGCGCCGCCGAGCGCCTGATGAGGGACTTGGCGAGCGCTTCGGCGGAGACCGGATGCCCCACGGCCCTGATGGTCTACGCGGAGACTGAGAGGTCCATTGGCAAGCACCTTGAGGTCGTCGCCGGCTCTTACGAAGGGCCAACGTTCATAGACTCGCCGAGCGCCGAGGTCCGGATTGCAGGTTTGGCCAAGGCCAAGGACCTCGGGATCCATAAGAGGGTGGTTTACAACACCATTAATGCCGGCGTGAACGAAACGGAGCTCCAAGCCCTCAAGAACAACGGGGTCACCTCGGCGGTCCTTCTGGCCTTCAACCCAGGGGACATCCAGGCCAAGGGCAAGATATACCTGCTCGAGAACGGGGGCGGCATCCTGCCCCAAGGATTGCTGGAGATGGCGCAGGGCCATGGCATTGACCGGCCGCTACTGGACATGGCGGTGATGGCGGCGGAGCAGGGCGCCGGTTCGGCGCTGCGCGGCATCATGATCGCCAAGGCCAAATGGGGCCTGCCCTGTGGCTGCGCGATGCACAATGCCGTCGAGTCGTACGCCCCCCTGGCGAGGCTGCATGCTAAGGACAGGGCGCTGTTCAGGTGCGTGGACGTGGCCTCGTCCGTGCTGCCGATAATGGCGGGAGCGGACTTCGTGATATACGGTCCGATCGAGTACGCCAGGAGGGCGTTCCATGCCGCTTCCTTCGCCGACCGGATGATGGAGCAGGCGGCTGAAGAGCTCTAGGGACCAGGTGGGTCCCACCTTCGGCGAGGAGCATCAGAGGAATATCTGGCTCCTCGCCGGGTTGGGACCTTTGCGGCTCACCAGCTCCGTGAACTCCTTGACCACCTCGGCGTACCTGGCCCCCTCCGAGGCGGAAATCCAGGAGACCTTGAGGCGGTCGTCCTCCATGCCCAGCGTGTGGAGGATGTCCTTGAGGAGCACGTACCTCCTGCGTGCCAGGTAGTTCCCCCGCTGGTAGTGGCAGTCCCGGGGGTGGCATCCCGCCACCAGGATCCCATCCGCGCCCTTGAGGAAGGCGTTGACGATCAGGGTGGGGCTCACCCTGCTCGAGCACATCACCCTTATGTTGCGCATGTTCGCTGGCATGCTAGACCTGCTGACGCCAGCGAGATCGGCTCCAGCATAGGAGCACCAGTTGCACAGGAAGGCGATGATCCGTGGCTCCCAATCTTCTTCAGCCATGCTTTCCACCTCCTAGTCCCCTACCCCCTTGAACTCCTCCACCTCGAAGGCGCTGAGGGGCAAGGCCTCGCCCATATCTCGTCCAGGCGTGTAGTTGAAGGTCCTCTGCAGCGATTCGCCCACCTTCTTGAAGACCAAAGAGACCGGTATGTCGACCGGGCAGACGTCCTGGCACTGGCCGCAGGCCACGCAGGATATCGCCATGTGGACCATCCTCCCGAGGTGGAATTGGGCCATTCCGGGGGGCAGGCGGACCCCTTCCTTCTCGGACAGCTGATCGCGATAATAATCTGGGCCCCTCTCATAGGTCGCCGACTCGAAGGCGCAGGAAGTGCAGTAGCAGATGGGGCAGACCTTGCCGCAGGCATGGCAGCCTATGCATCGCCCGAATGTGCTAATGAAGGAGTCCATCCCATCGATGCCCGCCTCCTCTTGGAGCAGCCTCGACCTCTCCTCCGACCTCTTCAGGAGCAGCCCAGGGACGCGCCCCTCGTCCATCGGGACCTCGGACGTACGGCCGGCAACGCCATCTAGGAGCTGCTTGCCCCTCTCGGTGCCGGCGGTCATCGCGAAGCCGTCCGCCTTTTCGACCAGCCTCAGGGTGAGGTCGGCGGTGTACGGCACGAACTCGACGCAGGTGCGGCAGGCCGGCCTGAGCCCTGGTTGGATCTCGTTTCGTCGCAACGATCCCCAATACTCGTCCAGATGCTGTTCCAGGTCGCCCTCGACCTCGGTCCGCAGGGGGAACACCCCTCCGCATGTGCAGCTGATGAAGACGAGGTTCTCCTTCATGGCCTGGCGCCGCTTCACCGTCTCCACGAAGGCGCGCAGCTCGCAAGGCCTGGCCACCACCGCTATCGGCCGTGAGGCCGGGCCTTTGAAGGTGAACCTGGTCAGGACCTGTCCCAGGTTGACCGGCATTAGCGGATAGAGCGGAACGCATTCCTCCAACCCCTGGACCGAGGTTATCAGGGAGTATGCCACCTTCCCCCCCTCGACCTTGGTCAAGGCGAACACACCCTCCACCCTTCCGCTGGCCAATAGTCCTGCGAGGAGCCGCTTGAGGCCCTCCTCCGGCGCCATGTCCATGACGAGGCCTTCAGTCATCGCCTTCCTCCTCCAGCTCCTCCTCCTTGTAGACCGCCAGCGGCATCGGGTCGCTCAGGCTCCTTCCCGGGACGTAGTCGAAGGCCTTCTGCGTCCTTTCCGCCACGTAGCTGAAGATCTGCGCGATCGGGATCGAGGCTGGGCAGGCGTCCTCGCACATACCGCAGGAAACGCAGGTCAGGCTCATGTGGGTCATCCTCCCAAGATGGAAGAGCAGCATGTCAGGGAGGAACCTCAGGCTCTCCTTGCGCTTGGCCTGTTCGAGATAATCGTCCGCGGGATGCTTGAGCCGCTCTGAGTCGAAATAGCACTGCCGGCAATAGCA
>DATIXC010000230.1:0-2090 GCA_035518995.1 Methanomassiliicoccales archaeon
ATAGTCCTTAATGTTGGTCAAGGGGCGCTCCCCGGCGAATATTTCGGCCAGGACGCCGTTCTGGATTAGGACGCTGCCCCTTTCGTCGGTTATGCCGACGGCCACGGAGATGTTGTCCAACACGACCCTGAGTCGGGCGCGCTCCTCCTCCACCATCCGCTGAGTGTTCTTGACGTCCGTGATGTCCCTGCTTATCCCTACCAGGGCGATCGGCTGCCCGTTATCGTCCCTCACCAGCCTACGACGATCGCTGAGCCACCGATACTCCCCGCCCTTCACTCTCCACCGGTACTCGACAGGCGTCTCCATGTCCTCCCCGGCGCTCACGCGCCGCTGCTGCTCGGTTGTGACCCTGCGATCGTCAGGATGTGTCCGCTCGTAGGCTTCCTCGGCGGTGATGCCGTTCAGCTCATCCAAGTCGAAGCCGGTGATCCTGGCCTGGGCTGGATTCATGATGACGTATCGGCCCGTCCTCAGGTCGAGCATGTTAATCCCGTCCGCCGAATTCTCGAGGACGGTCCGGAGCCGATTCTCGCTCTCCTTGAGCGCTTTCTCGGAAGACGCGCGGTTGTCGATGAACCAAGTCACCAATAGCACCACGATCCAGATGGCTAGAAGGGACACCGGTCTGTTGAACAGCGGGATCGCATACTCACCTGGAGACCCCAGTGGAGGTTTCAGAGGGACGGCCGCCACGGTCAACACCGAGGTGGCCAGCGCTACCCAGATGATCGTCCGTCTCTTGGACGACCACATGCATATCACCACCGGGATGACGTAGAGCACGCTGACGAGGTACCCTATCTGAAGCGTGATGTCCGCCAAGAAGATGGCAATGACCATCAAGCCGCAAATGACGAGGATTTTAGGCTCGCTGATCACGACCAGGGTCCCTGCCTCCCTTAGCCTGGTGCCCCAGCTGCCGCTGTCATTCGTCATGGACCCTGCCACCTGAAAACAATGTTCCCTCAACCGATTGCCAAGGGAGCCACCCGTGACGTAATCAACCTTTGCACCCAGCAAGATCCGATGATTGCGCCTGGTTCGTGTCAGCTTGTGCCACGACATCCTTATCTATCCTGGATTTCGTGATTAGTCCAGAGGGTTCAGCATGACTTTCAGGAACGAGCTCACCTGGATAAACGCCGTAAGATCGAAGAGGGAGGCGGACTTCCATTCGCGGTACGAGAAGGCCGTGGAGAAGGTATTGGGCGAGGTCAAGAAGCCCGCGATATGCGAGAACATCATAGGCGGGCGCAGGACCGTTGGCAGGAAGACGGCCCCCAAGACCAGCCCCAACGACCGCGACATCGTCCTGGGGGACTTCCAGCAGGGCACGGCCGACGACGTGAACTCGGCCGTGAAGGCGGCCATCTCGGCCTTCGAGGTTTGGTCCGAGACCGACTACGTGGACAGGGTGGAGGTATTCGAGCGCGCCGCCGATCTCTTCAGCAGGAACAAGTTCGAGCTCTCCGCCGCTCTGACCTTAGACAACGGCAAGAACCGCTACGAGGCGCTGGCGGACATAGACGAGGCCATCGACTTCATGAGGTACTACGCCCTCCAGATGCGTTTGAACGACGGCTTCGGGCGCATGCTGTCCGTCGCCTACGAGGACGAGAGGTCCTACTCCGTCCTCAGGCCCTTCGGGGTCTGGTCGGTCATCTGCCCCTTCAACTTCCCCGTGGCCATAAGCATCGGCATGGCCTGCGGGGCCATGATCACCGGCAACACCGTCATCATCAAGCCCTCCTCCACGGCGCCATTCGCCCTCCACAAGGCTTTCCAGCTGCTGGAGCAGGCAGGCCTGCCTCCGGGCGTGGGCAATTACGTCGCCGGTAGCGGCAAGGAGGTCGGTGCCGCCATGACCTCCCATCCAGGGGTGGAGGGCATAGTCTTCACCGGCTCCAAGGATGTGGGTTTCGAGATCCTGCGCTCCTCCCTCCGCTCCCATCCCATCCCGGTGATCGCCGAGATGGGCTCCAAGAACCCCGTCATCGTAACCAAGAACGCGGACCTGGACTTCGCGGTCGCTGGGGTCATAGGCTCCACCTACGGCTACGGTGGCCAGAAGTGCTCCGCCTCCGCGC
>DATIXC010000231.1:0-8856 GCA_035518995.1 Methanomassiliicoccales archaeon
TCTCCCGGTCCGGCTCCCTCCAGTCCAAGCGGTAGTCGCGCATGACCTCGTAGCGCAGGAAGATCTCCCTTATCTCCTGGTAGTGCTCGATCTCCACCTGCAGCAGCGCCATCACCTTCTCGAGCGAACCGTGCTCCTGGATGAGCTTGAGCCCCTTCTTCGGGCCGATGCCCATCACGCCCTCGTTGAAGTCGGTGCCCATCAGTATGCAGACGTCGATGAGCTGCTCGCGGGTGAGCCTTGCCTGCTCCAGCACCTGGCCAAGCATGATGATCTCCACCGGCACCTCCTTGGACTGGTCCTTGCCCGGGTTGCGCCTGCGACCGGTGATGGTCAGGTTGCGGACCAGCCGAGGCGCGCCGAATAGGAGCGAGTCGAAGTCCTGCGAGGATGCCGCCCAGACGTCGCCCTTCATGGCCATATAGGCGGCCTGGGCCTCCCCCTCCTCTGGCGCCTGGACCACGGGGATCCCCAGATAAGAGAGCAAGATGCGCGAGGACTCCACCACCTCGTTGGTGATGCGAGAGGACTGCGTGGCCTTGCTGAAGGCCTTCTGGTAGTCCCCCTTCTCCACCGCCTCCTCCCATTCACGCTTGGCCTTGCTCCGGCGCTCGCTCCTCTCCGCTATTGTCCTGGCCTTGAGCTTGTGCGGCATGCCGTCGAAGACGTACACCGGCCGGATGCCGAGCTCCAGGAAGTTGGCGTTGCGGTAGAGCAGCCCCGCCAGATGGGAGGTCACCCTCCCCCTCTGGTCCATCAGCGGCTTGCCGTCCGGCTGCCGGATGACCGAGAGGAACTGGTAGATGGCGTTGTACGCGTCTATGGCCACGACCTGGCCGGCCAGGTCCTCCAGCTCCACCTGCTCCGCCTGGACGATGTCGGAAAGGTTGACGCCCATGCTCTCGACCATTAGATGTCGATGGCTCGGATAAGTTTTGCCTCGAAGCTGTTTTATCTACGCTAGTTCGAATGCTCACTCATGTACGAGCACGGGTTCAAGGGCACCAAGCCGGTCGAGGAGGGCAAGGAGTACACCGTCACCATATCCGACGTCGGGTCGCAGGGGGACGGGGTGGCCAAGGTGGACGGCTTCATCATCTTCGTTCCGGACACCAAGGTAGGGCAGACCGTCAAGGTCAAGGTCGTGCGGGTCATGAAGAAATCCGCCTTCGCCCGCGTGGTGCCCTGATCATTCCTCTGTGGTGGTGGGGAAGTAAAGCATCACGATGGCGATGCCTACCCAGCTCAGCAGCGGGATGATTAGGCACACCCCTGCGTCCAGGATTATGCCTGCGATCACGAAGAGCAGCGGAAAGACGATCGTCAGCAGGAGAATCATCTTGTCGCTCGTGAATTCCATTTAGCCACTCGCTTGCCGAATAAGGCGAGCCGTTTATGAAGCTTTGCCATGGGCTTCCCTCGAAATAGGGGGACCAGAGGCTCAGAACCTCTTCCAATCCGCGATCTCCTTGGCCATGTCCGGCGCCCCGAACAGGGCGTTGCCGGCGGCGAGCACCGAGGCCCCCGCCCCTACCGCCGACCTGCCGGTCTGGGCGTTGATGCCGCCATCCACCTCGACCTCGATGCGCAGACGGTACCTATCAACGTGCTCACGGGCCTGCCTTATCTTGTCCAGGCAGTCAGGGATGAAAGCCTGTCCGCCGAAACCGGGGTTCACGGTCATGATCAGAAGCAGGTCCGCGTGCTCCAGGAAGGGGCGGACCTTCTCGAAGGGCGTGGCCGGGTTGATGGATATGCCCGCCCTCTTCCCCAGCGCTCGTATGCGCTTGAGTGTCTCCCCAGTCCGATCGCTGGCCTCCAGGTGGACGGTGATCAGGTCGGAGCCTGCCGCGGCGAAGGCCTCGACGAAGCTCTCGGGCCTCTGGATCATGAGATGCACGTCCAAGGGAAGCTTGGTGTGCGGCCTTATGCTCCTGATGACGCAGGGGCCGATGGTGATGTTAGGAACGAACAGCCCGTCCATGACGTCGACGTGAACCCAATCCGCTCCGGAGCTCTCGACCCTTTGGACCTCGTCCCCTAGCCTGGAGAAGTCAGCGGACAGTATGGAGGGAGCAATCTTGACCATCTGGCAGCGCTATCGCCTCCGGCCCTTATCATGTTTGCTCTATGATTCGTGGACGGCTAAGGGAAAGGTTTTATTTGGTCTGGCCGATGGCGGTTCATGGCAGAGAGGAAGAGCAAACCCCAGGAAGGCGAGACCTGCCAGGTCAAGGGCTGCGGCAAGGAGGCCGAGCGCTCCGTATCAGGGGAGAGCGCCAGGGAGGCCGGGCTCGCCGTCGAGGAAGGGCTGAAGCGGGCGCACCTCTGCAAGGACCATTACCGGCAGTACAAGAAGAACACCAAGCAGGACCGCGTCCTCGAGTCCCTTGGTCGCTGAAGGCCCCTTCACTCGCTCGGTCAACGGCGCGGCATCAGTATGAAAGCCTCCACGGTGCAGATGCTCTCCAGCGCGGCGCTCTCGGCGTCGGCGCTGCTCATACCCAACCTGGCGCAGGACGAGTTCGGGGCCATCACCGCCGAGGTGGGCGTCGTCGTGGCCAGCTATAGCGCGGCCCTGTTCGTCTCCTCCTACGTCTTCGGCCGCCACTCGGACATCCACGGCCGCAGGATGATCCTCAAGGTGGGCCTGCTGCTCACCGCCATAACCGCCTTCTTGCAGGTCTTCGCCTACAACACCCTCACCCTGGAGATGTCCAGGATCCTCCTGGGGCTGTGCGCCGGCATGTACCCCTCCGCGCTCCTCGCCTACGTCTACGAGACGGACAAGAAGGTGGGCAAGTTCTCCTCCTACGGGAGCCTAGGGTTCGGGATAGGCACCTTCATCGCCGGGCTGCTCGGCGCCTACTACCAGATATTCCTCTTCAGCGCCGCCATGATGTTCGCGGCCTTCCTCGTGTCCCTCAGCCTGACCGAGATCAAGGAGACCCGGCACAAGGTCCCCTTCTTCCCGGTCGCGGTGTTCAAGCGCAACTTCCCCATCTACGTCTCCATCATGTTCCGCCACACGGGAGCGAACATGATCTGGGTCATCTACACCCTCTTCCTCGCCTCCTTGGGCGCGAGCCCGCTGATCATCGGCGCCATCTACGCGATCAACGCCGTCTGCCAGTTCGTGTTCATGCAGTTCTGCGACCGCTATCACTCCGCGCCCCTGATCGTGGTCGGCTTCATCATGTCCATACTAACCTTCCCCTCCTACACGCTGGCGACCATCTACTGGCAGATCATCCCGGCTCAGATAATGATCGCCCTGGCCTGGTCCACCCTCTACGTCGGCTCGGTCAAGTACGTGATGGAGCGCAACCCAGAGAAGGGGACCTCCGCCGGGATTCTCCAGTCCGTCCTGTCCATCTCCGCCATCCTCGGCGCCCTGCTGGGGGGCGTGGCGGAGGAGGTGTACGGCTATCACGGCTGCATGTACCTGGCCACGGTCATAGCCATCGTGGGCTTCGTCATCTTCATATTCAGCGACAGGTGGATGAGCAAGCGCGTGAGCAAGGATTTTATCGCCGCCGCCCAATAATCCCCGCGTGCGCGTGATATTCCTAGGGACGGGCGGCAGCCTGCCGACCCCGCAGCGCAACGTCAGCGCCATCGCGGTGCAGATGGGCCCAGGCATACTGCTTTTCGACTGCGGCGAGGGCACCCAAAGGCAGTTCATGCTCTCCTCGGCCTCTTTCATGAAGGTGACCAACGTCTTCATCACCCACCTGCACGGGGACCACTTCCTCGGCCTCCCGGCCATGATCCAGTCCATGAGCTTCAGCGGCCGGACCAAGCCCCTCTACGTGCACGGCCCGGAGGGCATGGAGAAGGCGGTGCGCTCCATGCTCGAATTGGGCTACTTCACCCCGGGTTTCCACGTCCTGACCAGGGAGCTGGAGGAGGAGGACGAGGTGGAGTTCCCTGGGTTCAGGGTGGTGGCCGTGCGGGCCGACCACACGGTTCCCGCCTTCGCCTTCGTCCTGCAGGAGGATCCCAGGCCAGGGAAGTTCAATCCGGAGAGAGCGAGGACCCTGGGCGTCCCGGAGGGGCCGCTCTTCAGCAAGCTGCAGGGCGGGGAGGCGGTGGTGGTCGGGGGGAAGACCGTCTATCCCGACATGGTGCTCGGCCCCAAGCGCAGAGGGAGGAAGCTGCTCATATCCGGGGACACCAGGCCCAGCCAGGACATAATCGAGGCGGGCAAGGGCGCGGATCTCATGGTGCACGAGGCCACATTGCACTCCAGCCTGAGCCAGGAGGCCTCCGCCTACGGGCACAGCACCGCGGCCGAGGCGGCCGAGGTGGCCAGGAAGGCGGGCGTGAGGCTCCTCTGTCTCTATCATTTCAGCAACCGGTATGAGGACGCCAAGGTGCTGTTGGACGAGGCGAGGTCCATCTTCCCCAGCACCATCCTGGCCGAGGACTTGGCAAGCCTGCAGGTCAATCCACCGGAGGACGAATGGAACCAGGAGGCTGGGAACCGATTCCCAGCACCTTGAACGCCTCCGCACCCTCCCCGGTGACTAAGTAGGCGACAGCTCGACCTGAGCACCTGGTCATAATACATCCCTTCGAGGTGCTAGCGCTCGATGAAACGCGCGGCCTTCGAACATGGCACGACGGCCTCAGCGCCACGTATCGAACTCGACCTAGGTGCGGGGCACGCCGAGCAAACCGCTCGCCTTCTGATTCTTCCTGCTTGCGCTTGCCATGGTTGCCGCAACTTCTTTTTGGGCTTCCATCGATGACATGGCGGATCAAAGGAGTTTGAGAACGTCGGAGGAGGTGATGATCCCGGTCACCTTTCCCTTCTTGCCCACCAGGACGGCACTGGAGGTGGAGAGGAGCGAGGTCACGGTCTCCAGGGGCGTGTCCTCGTTGACCAAGGGGAAGGACTCGCTCATCATGGAGCGGACGCTCCTCTCCCCCACCTCCTCCATGCTCGTGCCGTCTCGCAGCAGAGCGAGGATGCCGTACTCGCTGATGCTGCCCACCGGCCTCTCCCCATCGAACACCGGCAGCTGCGAGTAGCCCGACTGGCGCATTATCTCGGTTGCGTGCTTGACCTTGGCGGACGCCTGGATGGAGATAATCTCCTTCGAGGAGACGTCGATGGCCTTCTTCCCGGCCCGTCTGCGGTTGGCCTCTTCCTCCAAGGCCTGGAAGAGCCTAACCACAGTCTCGTACGAGCAGTTGATGCTGGCGTTCTCCAGTTTGGCTATGGTGCTCTGCGACACGCCGGTCAGGCGCGAGAGCTCTGCCTGCGTGATGTCGAGGGCCTTGCGCATCACTTTGATCTCGGTGACCTCTGGGAACCTCATCGTCCGCTCTATAATTATTCAGATATGAATAATTTAGGCAAGCAGGTATATATCTACGGAATCTTTTCGAACCCCATCAAAATGGGCCATCCGCGGTACGCAGATGGCGGACAATGGTGCCTCGGCACGAACAGAAAGGTGACCATCAAATGGCTAAGAACATCATCGTCGAGAAGATCGAATACACACCGGTAGACAAGCAGCAGGTCGAGCTCGTGGAAAGGAAGGGCGTCGGCCACCCTGACAGCATCGCGGACGGCCTCTCGGAGAGCGTCTCCCGCGCCTTGTGCAAGATGTACATAGAACGCTACGGCCGAGTGCTCCACCACAACACGGACGAGACCCAGATCGTCGGGGGCCAGTCCCAGCCCAAGTTCGGCGGCGGGGACATCCTGGAACCGGTCTACATTCTGCTGGTGGGCAGGGCCACCACCGAGGTGAACGGGGAGCGCCTGCCCTACCGCACGATCGCCGTCTCGGCCGCGCACGACTACCTGAAATCGCACTTCCCCAACCTGGACATGGAGACCAACGTCATGCTGGACTGCAAGATAGGCAAGGGCTCGGTGGACCTCACCGCGGTCTACGACAGCAAGAAGCACCTGTCCAACGACACCTCCTTCGGCGTCGGTTACGCGCCCTATACACAGACGGAGCGCGTGGTCCTGGAGACCGAGCATTTCATCAACGGCGCCATGAAGCGCCGCATCAAGGAGTCCGGGGAGGACGTCAAGGTGATGGCCTCGCGCATGGGCGACACCATAAACCTCACCGTGGCCTGCGCCATGGTCGATCGCTACATCCCCGACAAGTCCCATTACGTTAGTACGATCGAGGAGATGCAGAGCAAGATCGCCGACTTCGCCTGCAAGCAGACCGACCTCAACATCTGCGTGGACGTGAACACCGCCGACGACTACAAGCGCAACGTCTACTACCTCACCGTCACCGGCCTGAGCATGGAGAACGGCGACGACGGCTCGGTGGGCCGCGGCAACCGCTGCAACGGGCTCATCACACCCTACCGGCCGATGAGCATGGAGGCCTCCGCGGGCAAGAACCCCATCACCCACGTGGGCAAGCTTTACAACATCCTGTCCAAGTTCATCGCCGAGGACATCTCCAAGGCGGCCGGCTCGGAGCTGCTGGAGGTCGAGGTGCGCATCCTGTCGCAGATCGGCAAGCCCATCGACAACCCGCAGACCTGCTCCATCCAGATGCTCCCCGCACCAGGCGCCAACTTCAAGAAGTGGCAGAAGGAGGCTTGCGGGATAGCCGACAACTGGTTGGACAACATCGAAGTGGTCACGAAGAAAATAGTTAATGGAGAGGTAAGCACATTCTAGGCCGATGAAGCTCCTAGACCTGCCCAAGTACGGTCCGGTGCACAGGTTCGCCGACTACCACGTGTACCGGACCCTTCTCCTGCTTTCCGATGGGAGGAGGCGGGGGCGCAAGGCGCTCGCGGACGCTGTGAACATCGGCGAGGGCTCGATGCGCACCATCCTCGAGTTCCTTAGGGAGAAGGGGTACGTTGATGTAAAGCAGACCGGCATCAAGATCTCCTACAAAGGGCAGGAGTTCGTCCGCAACCTGCCCATCCGCGTGGAGCGCCTCGAACCCTCCGACATCTCCATCGCCATTAGGAACGTGGCCGTCCTCGTCAGGAACGGCGCCGGCAAGGTCTCATTGGGGATCGAGCAGCGGGACGCCGCCATCAAGGCCGGCGCCGACGGCGCCACCACCATCGTGGTCAAGGGAGGGAAGATGATCGTGCCTCCCGATTATATACTGGACAAGGAGAAACCGGAGATCGCTAGGGGGCTGCGCAAGCTCCTCTCCCCCTCCGACGGAGACATTGTCATAGTAGGCGCGGCCGAGAAGTTCGACATGGCCGAGGACGGGGCCCTGGCGGCGGCCTTCGCCCTGCTCTGAGCTAACCTTTTCCCCTACCATCGCTCATCAGCTGGAGCAACATTTGGCAGTGGGCCGTGGGGCTGGAGTTCAGGTCCCCGGCGAAGGACCTCACGACGAGATCGGACCTCTGCTTGAGGTCGTCCCTTCCAGAGATGGCGGCCAGGTCGCCGAGCACGTTGGCGGCGACGGAGTTTCCCGAGGGGATGGCCCCGTCGTATCCCTCCGTCCTCCTGGCTATCAGGCCTTTGGCCTGGTCCGAGGTGAAGAACAGCCCGCCCTGCGCATCGTCCCAGAAGTGCGCCAGCATATCATCGGCGAGAGCGAGCGCGGAATCAAGGTATCGCCCATGACCCGTGGCCCGGTGCAGCTCAACCAGCCCCCAGGCCAGGAAGGCGTAGTCGTCGAGGAAGGCCTGGATGCCTACCTCACCGTCGACGAACCGGTGCATGAGCCCCAGGTCCGACCGCATCTCCGAGAGCAGGAAGTCGGCGGCGCGGCGAGCCTGGTCCGCCAAGGAACGCTCCCCCAACAGGACCGAGGCCCGTGCCAGTGCGGCGATCATCAACCCGTTCCAGTCGGTCAGGACCTTGTCGTCCTTCTCGGGGCGGGCCCGCAGCTCCCTGAGGTCGAACAGCTTGGCCAAAGATCGTTGCAGCGAGGAGCGCACGCCACCTTCGTCCAGGCCCTTGGCCTGTGCCAGCTCCGGAACGCTTCGGACGAGGTGAAGAACGTTCTTGCCATTCCTTCGCCTCGTGGCTTCTTCCCGGTAGTTGCCCTCCTCCTGGACGTCGAACGCCTCCGAGAACATCCCCGCCTCCTCAGGGCCCAGCGCCGCGATGACCTCCTGCCTGCTCCAGACGTAGAACTTGCCTTCCTCGCCCTCGCTCTCGGCGCTCTCGGCCGAGTAGAACGCCCCAAAAGGCGAGGTAAGATCCCTCCCCACGTAGGCGATGACGCGGAGGGCGGTCGTCTTGAAATCCTCGCGCCCGGTCCTGGCGTAGGCCTCTGAATAGGCGAGGACCATCAGGGCCTGGTCGTACAGCATCTTCTCGAAGTGCGGAAGCAACCAGCGCGCATCGGTCGAGTAGCGGTGGAAGCCGAACCCCACATGGTCGAAGAGGCCACTGTCCTGCATGCTCCCAAGGGTGAACGTGGCCATTCCCAGCGCCTTTCCGTCGCCGGTGAGGTCATGGTAGCGCATCAGGAAGAGGAGCCGGTGCGGCGAAGGGAACTTCGGGGCGATCTCGAAGCCCCCATTTCTTTCGTCGAAGCTCGACTCGAGCTGCTCGAAGCAGGCGGATAGGATGCCAGGCGAGAGGTCGGCCGGTTCCCGGTAGGAGGCGAACTCCCTCAAGGCCTGGGCCACGTCCTCCGCAGCCTTGTCCACCTGTGCCCGGTCCAGCTTCCATTTGGATTCGACCTGCTGCAGGATGTCCATCAGCCCTGGGGAGCCCGGCCCCCCTCCCTTGCTGAAGAAGGTGCCGGCGAAGAAGGGCCTGCCTTCTGGAGTGGCGATGATGGTCAGGGGCCATCCTCCCCCTCCCGACATCATCTGGCAGGCGGACATGTAGATGCCGTCGAGGTCGGGCCTCTCCTCCCGGTCCACCTTTAT
>DATIXC010000232.1:0-3789 GCA_035518995.1 Methanomassiliicoccales archaeon
GTGGAGGAGGCGTGGGTGCACTCCGGCGACGCGATGATGGTTCTCCCGCCCCAGACCCTGTCCAAGGCCATGATAAGGCAGATCGTCGACATCACCGAGAAGACCGCCAAGGCCCTGCAGGTCAAGGGCCTGATGAACCTCCAGCTCGCCATTAAGAACGACGAGGTGTACATGATCGAGGCCAACCCCAGGGCCTCCAGGACCGTGCCGTTCGTGTCCAAGGCCATCGGCATCCCCCTGGCCAAGGTCGCGACCAAGGTGATGCTGGGCAAGTCGCTGCAGCAGCAGGGGCTGGTGGGAGTGGCCCGCTTCGAGAGCGTGGCCGTGAAGGAGTCGGTGTTCCCGTTCCTCAAGCTGCCCGGCGTCGACTCCATCCTGGGACCGGAGATGCGCTCCACCGGAGAGGTCATGGGCATAGACAAGGACTATCCCGCGGCGGTGTACAAGGCCCTCAGCGGGGCTGGCCAGAAGATCCCGTTGGAGGGCGCGGTGTACATGACCATAGCCGACGCCGACAAGCAGGCAATACTGCCGACGGCTAAGGCGTTCTTCGACATGGGCTTCAGGATCTACGCCACCAAGGGGACCTCCACCTTCCTGAGGAACAATGGCATCGAGACCACCACGGTGTACATGATCAGGGAGAAGATGCAGCCCGATGCCCTAGGCCTGATGCGCAGGGGGGAGATCAAGCTCATCGTGAACACGCCCACGGCGTCCTCCGGCTCGCGCCGGGACGGGTATATGATGCGGCGCCTGGCTGTGGAGCTGGAGATACCCTTCCTGACGACTGTGCAGGGCGCCAAGGTCACCGCCGAGGCAATCAAGCGCGCCCGCGAGGGGGACCTGGACGTCAAGGACCTGGGGTCCTATCCGAAGGCCAAGGTCCTGCCAGCCTCCTGATGCATCTTTTTCGAGAATGTCAAAGCGAAGCCGGTTCAGGTGCCACCACTTTCTTGCCCTTTCCGTTCGTCCTCACCACGAAATATATTCCCAGGAGGATCAGCCCTGCCCCCGCCAGGATGGTGACCGAAGGTATCTCGGAGAAGAAGAGGACCGCCATCATTGAGGCGAAGAGGGCCTCGCCCAGCTGGATCACGCTCACCTGCGGCGCCATCAGGTACCTCAGGGAATAGTTGTAGAGGGTGTAGCCGATGGCCGCCGGGATTATGGCCATGCCGAGGAACAGCAGCAGCTGGTCGGTGGAGTACGGCCACAATGGCACGCTGCTCACGATGCATATCCCGACCAGCACCAAGGCGCAGGCGGCGTTGACCATGAACACGAAGGTCAGCACGTCGATGCGCTTGCGCATGACCCGCGTCATGATGATGTACACCGCCTCCATGAGCGCTCCTGCCACGGCCATGGCGTCGCCCACGATGTTCCCGCTGCCCAGGTCGCCGATGGAGATGACGAATATGCCCCCCATGCCGATGACCGCTCCCGCCGTGGTGTACCGCGTCCCCTCCTGCAGCAGGGCGAAGGCCAGTATGGCCACGAAGATGGGGTGGCAGTTGATGAGGATGGTGGCGCTGGCGATGGAGGTGTTCTGCACCGCGCTCACGAAGAGCAGGAAGTGCACCGCGAGCACCGCGCCGGTGGCCACCAGGAACCAGGCGTCGTTCCTGGCTAGGGAGGCTATCCTCTTCCTGGAACGGATCAGGGCGAAGGGGGCGATCAGGAGCGTCGCCAGCACCATGCGGTAGGCGGCGATGGCCGGGGCGGGCGCGTCCGAGAGCCTGATGAATATGGAGGAGAATGAGAAGCAGAAGACCGCAATGACCAGGACCAGGTAGGCGTTGCGCTTCTCCGTGTCGGTCAAAGGCGCGACCTCAGTGTATCAGTATGCTCTTCACTCCACGGCAGGCCTTGATCTCCGGGATTATCTCCGGCGGCACCGGCGCCTCGGTGATCACGTACAGCCTGGGCTCGGCGCTGAGGTCGGGGTCGGAGACGATGGTCTGGCGGATGCTGATGCCGGCCTTGGCGATCACCCCGGTCACGTCGGCCACGATGCCGACGGTCTGGGCGTTGTTGGGGATGATCTCGATGGCGCTCCATCCCATGACCGGCGCCACGTCCTTGAGCATGGCGGTCGGGCGCAGCCGGCCGAATACGCTCATGAGCTCTGGATGTGACTCGATGGTCTCCACCGTCGAGCGGACGATGCGCCTGTCCACGCCGGCGGCGCGGCCGATGGCGCTGTCCGCTAGCTCGATCTCGCCGCAGTATACGGCCCCTCCGCTGACCCGCAGGCCGTTCTCCAGCAGCAGCCTTGCCACCTTAGCCTGGGAAGGGTACTTTCCGAAGTACTTGGATAGGGAGCTCCACATACGCTCTGAGCATGACGGTCAGGGGTATTTAGGTTTCGGGAGAGCAGAATGACCTTCCAAGGCAAGATTAAAATGTGCCTTGGCGCTTGCTATATCGCTCCCCCGGAAGGGTGAGGGCGGACTGGCGAAAGGGATATAAGCGTGATAACCTTTAGCACGGTCTAAATGAAGAGGTGTTGAGATGTTGCTGGGCAAGAGCGTGCGCATGGAACGTATCATCGACCGAGGCACAGGACGTGCCGTCATCGTCCCCATGGACCATGGCATGAGCATGGGCCCAGTCAGCGGCCTTGTGGACCTCAGGGGGACTATAGAGATGGTCTCCCAGGGAGGCGCCACGTCGATCGTCCTGCACAAGGGCGCAGTGCCCTATTCCCACCGCTCCTACGGCCGCGACATCGGCCTGATACTGCATCTTTCCGCGTCCACCAACCTGGGCGCTTGGGCCAACCACAAGGTGCTGGTGGCCACGGTGGAGGAGGCCATCAAGATCGGGGCGGACGCCGTGTCCGTCCACGTGAACCTGGGGAACGAGGACGAGCCGGAGATGCTCCGGGACATCGGGCATGTCTCCAGGTCCTGCATGGAATGGGGCATGCCGCTGCTGGTGATGATATATCCCCGGGGCAAGGACATCAAGTCCGCCTACGACGTGGAGCTGCTCAAGCAGTGCGCCCGCGTGGCCACAGAGCTGGGCGCCGACATAGTCAAGACCAACTATACCGGCGACATCGACAGCTTCAGGGAGGTCGTCAGGGGAGCGCTGGCCCCCGTGGTCATCGCTGGAGGTCCGAAGATGGACTCCGACGAGAAGCTGCTGCAGATGGTCAAGGATTCGATAGAGGCTGGAGGCAAGGGCGTGAGCATCGGCCGCAACGTCTTCCAGCACCACAACGTCGTGGGCATCACCCGCGCCATCTCCGCGATCGTCCTGGACGACCTGGAGGTCGAGGAAGCCCTGAAGTTCCTAAAGTGATCCAATGCCTTCGCCCAAGATCATCTGGGTCAGGTCCGACCACCTGCCCAGCTACGACGAGAGGAAGAAGATGGTCTCCAGCGCTCTGGAGGCCGGGTACGTCCAGATAGTCATCCGTGAGGAGGACGCCGAGCTCAGGCGCCTGGGACGGTACGACGCCCTGGTCCTCAAGGGAACGTCCATATTCCTGGACGGCGAGAAGGTGGCGGAGATCGTGCAGATCCGCTCCAACGCGGACCTGGCCCGCGCCTCCGCCCTTAAGGGGCGCACAGACAACGTGCTCATAGAGGCCAAGGACTGGAAGGTCATACCGCTGGAGAACCTGATCGCAGACTTCCAGGGCTCGAGCACGAAGCTCCTGGCCACCGCGGCTACGCCGGAGGAGGCGAAGCTCTTCCTCGAGACATTGGAGGTGGGCGTGGCGGGCGTGGCCATCGAGCCCTCCTCGCCGTCGAAGCTCAAGGCCTTCCATGTCAT
>DATIXC010000233.1:0-3704 GCA_035518995.1 Methanomassiliicoccales archaeon
CGCTCCCAGCCTGGTGGCGAGCGCCTCGTCCTTGGTGACCGGGTTGGGGCCGAGCTCCTTGAGCTTGGCCACGAAGTCCGTGATCAGGTGGGAGAACCTCTCGCCCTCCGAGGCCGAGACCCAGTCCAGCCTGAGGCGCTCCGGCTGCAGGCCGGTCATCTTGAGCAGCCTCTGCGCCAGCTCCACCCTCTTCTCGGTGTAGTAGTTGCCGTTGATGTAGTGGCAGTCGCCGATATGGCACCCGCTCACGATCACGCCGTCCGCCCCGTCCTTGAGGAGCTCCAGCACGATGTGGGGGCTGACCCTGGTGCTGCACATCACGCGCACGGTCCTGATGTTGGTCGGGTACTGGTACCTGCTCACTCCCGCCAGGTCCGCCCCGGCGTAGGAGCACCAGTTGCACAGGAAGACGATGATCTTGGGCTCGAACTCGGTCATCACTTCGCCTCCTGCAGGGCCGCCCTGGCCTCAGCCAGCAGCTGCTCGTCCGTGAAGTGGTTCATGGTGATGGCGTTCTCGGGGCAGGTGGCCCCGCAGTTCCCGCAGCCCTTGCACGCGGCGATGGTGACCTCCGCCTGTCCCTTCTCGTTCTTCCTTATGGCGGTGTAGGGGCAGACCTCGATGCAGGTCCCGCACCCGGTGCACAGGTCGTCCTCGACGTAGGCGACCAGGGACTCTGGCTGCACATAGCCGCGGGCCAAGGGGATGGCCGCGCGCGAGGCCGCGGCGATGCCCTGCTCCACGGCCTCGGGGATGTCCGCCGGGCCCTTGCAGGTCCCGCAGACGTATATCCCGTCCGTGGCGAAGTCCACGGGCCGTAGCTTGACATGGGCCTCAAGGAAGAAGCCGTCCTGGCCAATGGGCACCTTGAGCATCTTGGAGAGCCCC
Organism: Methanomassiliicoccales archaeon; assembly: GCA_035518995.1. GTDB lineage: Archaea > Thermoplasmatota > Thermoplasmata > Methanomassiliicoccales > UBA472 > JAJRAN01. The sequence continues at coordinate 889 of DATIXC010000233.1, forward strand.
GTGGCATCCGGCTGCGCCACCAGCGGGGTGGCGAGGACCAGCATGTCCACGGTCATCTTCCTCTGCATCTGCAGGGTGTCGTGCCAGTAGTCGATGGTGAGCTTGTTGTTCTCCAGGCTGACCTTGGGCAGGTTGGCCGGGGTGTAGCGGATGAAGCGCACCTTCTTCTCCCTGGCCTTGTTGAACATGAGCTCGTGCTCCACGCCATAGCTCATGATGTCCCGGTTGAAGACGGCGATGTCCAGCTTGGGGGCCCCGGCCGCTGCCGGCGCCTCCTCGGCGCCCTCCCGCCTTCCCCTGCGGCTGCGCCGCCTCTCCGAGATCTCGTCGGGGACCGCCCGGTCCACCTGCACGCCCTCGGACGGCTTGCCCTCCTCCGCCAGGCCGAGCATGTTCTGCCAGTTGTCCGCCAGGTTCATGGCGTTCTTCAGCGTGACGTTGCAGCAGATGCGCGAGCAGTAGGTCTTGTCCTGGCCCCTCGATCCCACGCACTGGATGAAGGCGATGCTGTTCATCTTGGGCAGCTTCTTGTTCTTGGCCAGGATCTCGAACTCGGTGAGCGTGACCACGTTGTCGTACTGCTCGTAGCCGTACAGGCCCTCCGGGATGTACTCCAGCGCGCCGGTCGCCACCACGATGACGCCGACCTTGTCCTTCTTCTGCTTGCCCTTGGTGTCGATGACGATGTCGTAGTTGCCGATGAAGCCGTCGACCTCGACCACCTCGGATCCGAGGTAGAGGTCGATGTTCCGGTGCTCCTTGACCAGGTCGACCATGTTCTGCAGGGCGCCCACGGCCTCCTTCCTCTCCTGCCAAATGTAGCCGAGGTTGCGGACGAAACCTCCCAGGGTGTCCTGCTTCTCGACCAGGCGCACGGGGAATCCCTGGTCCGCCAGCGATAAGGCCGCGGACATGCCCGCCACTCCGCCTCCGATGACCAGCGCGGAGGGGATGACGTCGATCTGGACCTCCTCCTGGGGCTCCAGAAGCCTCGCCCTGGACACGCCCATGCGGATGAGCTCCTTGGCCTTCTCGGTGGCCTTCTCCTTCTCCTTCATGTGCACCCAGGAGCACTGCTCGCGGATGTTGACGAAGGTGAAGAGGTACTTGTTGAGGCCCGCGTCCTCGCAGGTCGATTGGAACAGCGGCGCGTGCGTCCTCGGGGTGCAGGCAGCGACCACGACGCGGTTCAGGTTGTGCAGCTTGATGGACTCCCTGATGTTGGACAGGCCGTCCTCGGCGCAAGTGTACAGGTTGCCGTTGGCGAAGGCGACGTCCGGAAGGGTCTTGGCGTACTCCACGACCGCGGGGACGTCCACGAACCCGCCGATGTTCGAACCGCAGTGGCAGATGAACACTCCCACCCTCAGCTTCTCTTCCTTGTTCATGCGTACACCTTCCTTTCCATCAGGTCCTCCATGGCCTTGGCCGCCGCCGCGGAGCCCATGGCCACGGACTCGGGGATGTCCACCGGCCCGGCGCAGTATCCTGCCAGATACACGCCGGGGCGGGTGGAGTTAATGGGATCGAACACATGGTCGTGGACCTTGAAGAAGCCGAACTCGTCCAGCTCCGCGCCCAATACCTTGGCAAGAGCCTTGTTCTTCTCGGACGGCACCAGGGTCGTGGCCAATATGACCATGTCGAACTCCCTCTGCTGGGACTTTCCCCCGACATCGTAGGAGACGATCGGGTTGCCAGCGGGGGTCGAGCCCTGGACCGTGGCGTCTGAGTTGATGTACTCGACCTTGTAGTCCTTCTTGGCCCGCTCCACGTACTCGTTGAAGCCTTTGGCGCAGGCCCTCATGTCCTTGTAGAATATGGTGGACCTCACCCCGTCGATGTGCTCGGTGGCGAGCATCGCCTCCTTCGTGGAGTGCATGCAGCACACGGAGCAGCAGTAGGGGTGGCCCGTCTGGATGTTGCGCGAGCCCACGCACTGGATGAAGGCCATGCTCCTGGGCTCGAGCCCGTCCGACCTCCTCTTGATGTGCCCGTGCGTCGGTCCGGCCGCGTTGATGATCCTCTCGTACTCCATGGCCGTGAAGACGTTGGGGTTCTTGCCGTAGCCGTACTCCACCGAGGAAGTGGGGTCCCAGACGTCGAAGCCGGTGGCGACGACCACCGCTCCCACATCGAATTCCAAAATGGCGTCCTTCATCTCGTAGTTGACGGCCTCGCGCTTGCAGACCTTCTTGCAGACCCCGCACTTGCCCTCCTTGAGGTAGCGGCAGTTCTCGGGGTCGATAATCGCAGCCCGGGGGACGGCTTGCATGTACGGTATGTAAATCGCGCGCCTGGTGGTGAGCCCCTGCTCCCACTGGTTCTGTATTCCCTTGGTCGGGCACTTCTCCAGGCATTCGCCGCAGCCCGTGCATAGGTTCTCGTCGACGAACCTGGACTTCTTCAGCACGCGTACGCTGAAGCTGCCCTTGGATCCATCCAGCCCGATGACCTCGGAGCAGGTCATAACGTTGATGTTCGGATGCCCGTAGCAGTCCGCCATCTTGGGCGCCAGGATGCATATCGAGCAGTCGTTGGTCGGGAAGGTCTTGTCCAGCTGGGCCATCCTGCCCCCTAGGCTGGGCTCCTTCTCCACCAGATGCACTATCACTCCCTTGTCCGCCAGGTCCAGAGAGGCCTGTATGCCCGCGATGCCTCCGCCGATGACCAGCACCGACTTCTCGATCTCGGCCCTCTTGCCCCTTCGACCGGCAACTTCACCTTTTTCCATTTTGGTTGACCCCCTTGATTTCCGTCGAATCCGATAATCCTCGATTCCTTGATAAGCTCGTTTCCAAACCTATGAGGAGCCA
>DATIXC010000234.1:0-8027 GCA_035518995.1 Methanomassiliicoccales archaeon
CGCCGGGGCTTGCCACTCCAGCAATACGTAGCCAGCCCCGGAGTGGGCCACCAGGTTCTGAGGTTCACTGGGCACTTGGCTCGTGGATTGGGCCGCGGCCGAAGCTCCAGGCGACAAAGCCGAGGCCTCGCCATACAGGTCGTACGCCAGGACTTTGTAGGTGTAGGTGACCCCCGGGATGACGAGTGTGTCGGTCCATTGGACGTTGCCCACGGTCGTGATCTTCTCGCCGATCAGATCCCATCCTCCAAAGCTATCGTTGCGGTACACTTCGTAGTAGAGGAGGATGGCCGTGCCTTGGTAGGTCGGGCTGTCCCAGTTCACCGTTATACCTCCAGGCTGCCCATTAGCGCCTATCGAGGTTATTGGATCCGGCACGTCCCCGGTCGGGCTCATGAAGGAGGTGGCCACGTTCGAGGCCGCACTCACTCCGAACAGGTTCTCCGCCGTTATGGTATAGTCATAGTTCACGTCGGCGACAGAACTGGTGTCTGGCATGGTGAAGCCCGAATCGAACTGGATGGTCGATACGTTCTCTATGTTCACTCCATTCCGCCATATGTGGAACCCAATGATTGGGTTCGTCTCCGTAACTGATGGAGAATAGAGATACACCCCGTCGGAACTCGGCGTCGCGAACAAGCTCGGTGCAGCGGGCACCGGGCCGGTCGATGCTGAGGCGCTCGCCTCGGGCGAGAATGGCCCAATGGTCGAATGGTGCATTGGCTTCACCTTATAGAAATAGGTGTGGCCATTCGTCGCTGTTGTGTCCAAATAGGAGTCCACGTCACCGAGAGTGGTCAAGAGCGACTCCGTGCCCGATGATTCGGATCTCCAGACCGAGTAGTTGGTTGCGTTCCAAGCGCTGCTCCAGATAAGCAATATTCTGTTGTTGCCTGGATAGGCATTGAGCGTCGTCACTTGCATAGGGATGTCAACGCCGTTCGGAGTCACATCCACGACATTAGAGAAGGGACCGACGCCACCGTGGCTGTTGTTGGCCCGGACCTCGTACTGATAGGTGGTTCCGTTCGTGAGGCCACTATCAAAGAATAGGCCGACATAGCCGAAGATTGAAGCGTTGACGTTGTTCACGAAATGGAATGGACCTCCTACCGTGTCCGCCCTGAAGACGTCGTACTCATCGAACCCAGTCAATGAAGGATCGAGGGGCCGATCCCAGAACAAGATCGCGGTATGGTTACCACCGAATGCCGTAAGGTTCAACGGAGCGCTCGGCAGGGCTCCTGTGCCCCTGATGAACAAATCAAGATTGGTCGGGGCCCCTTGGCCATAGGTATTGGCGGCCATGAGGGTGTAGTGGTTCTGCTCGCCAAGTTGGGCCCCAAAGGCATTGGCCTCGTCAACGTAGGAACCCGGCCCGAAGGAGGAGCTGATCGGAAACATAGATAGGAAGCCCCCTTCGCGATAGAGATAGAAGAACCTCGCAGGTGGGCTGCCTGACGCAACCGTCGCTCCGGTCCAATTGATTTGGGCCGAATATGTCATCCCGACCCCCGAAGCGGATGGCGCGTTGGGCGCCGAACCGGACATCGAAGGTGTCACCGAGACCTCGTTGGATGGAACGCTGGACCCGGAATCGCTTTCCGCCTTTATCTGATAGAAATAGGTAGATCCGACGCTCGCTGTCGTATCATTATAAAAATTGAGTCCGTTGAGCCATAGCGAGTCGAAGAATGGGGTCTCATAATAGGTGGCGCCGACATGGATGGTGTCGAGGAGCGCCTCTCCCCCGGATGAAGTGCCTCTCCAGATGGTGTAATTCTTGATTAATTGGTCTCCCTGGGTAGCAGGATGGTCCCACCAAAGCCAAACAAACCCGGGACCTTGGTCAGCGACCAAGTTCCTGGGGGCGGTGGGAACCACAGCAGCCCCTGGGCCATTAGACATGAGCGTCGGAGTAGCGGTCCTAGCCTGACCATTTGCTGGAATCATCGCAACGATGGCCAGCAACATGGCGGCGACCAACATGACGCTCAGGAATGCCATGAGCTTTATTTTGTTCAATTTCATACGTTGTCCCTCCGTCTCCCGGAGCGGTAATGACCTAGTATCGCGCAGCTTCTATCGGTCGGCTCCGGATAGGAATTGAAAAAAATAGCCGAGGTCGCCCTTCATAAGGCTTTTGTCTGATTTGGGGTTCTGATTACCTAATATGATGAATCTCTAGATCTGCGTTTATCGTTCGATCAAGAGGACCGTGATATTTATAGAAATCGACCACGCCTCGACCTCAGCCTTGGCCGATTGGGACCAGCATCGTTCTTAACGAATAATGCGATCCGGCTAGCATGTGCCTATTGCCCGACCATGAGATAATTATAAAAATTAGAGACGGGAAGCTTGGAATCAAGGACTTCTCCATGGAGTCGTTGACCCCGAACGGATATGATCTGCGCGTCGCCGAGCTCTCGCTTTCGGAGGGCGGCCACGTGTTCAATGATGGCGTCGCCAGGGTCCCACCGAGGACCATGTTCCACGTCTCCACCATTGAATACGTGGAATTGCCAGATGACATCGCGGCGCAGCTCTGGACCCGCACCTCCTGGATCAGGAAGGGGATACTGGTCGGGATGGGCAAGGTCGACGCCGGGTTCCACGGCACCCTCACGTTCACCGGCTTCAACGCTTCAGATAGAGAAGTTGAGATACCCATCGGCTCGCGCTTCGTGCAGATGTGCTTCGAGACCATGCACTCCAAGGTGGAGCGGACGTATGAGAAGCGCTCCGGCAACTACCAAGGGCAGAAGGGGATCACCCTAGACCCTCTCCGCAAGGCTTAGGTCGAAAGCGAAGACGCCCATGCTGGGCGAATACGTCTTCAACTCCTCTAACCTACTCACTAGAATATCTATCCCTAGAGATTGGCCGATGCTCTCGATGTGGTCTGCCGCTCGATCTATCTCATCGCGCTCGCAGATGTGATAGAGGTGGACCGTTCCGCCCCCTTTCAATTTCGCAAACGCATCGGATAGGAAGTCGATGGCGCAGTGCGGTAGGTTCATAATGATGCGGTCGGACATCGGCAGGCCGGGAAGGACCGTTCGTGCATCCCCGAGGATCGGCACGACGATCCCAGCCCGGTTCATGTCGATGTTCCGCCTCATGTACTCTACCGCGTCAGGGTTCAGGTCTATGGCGTAGACGGCCTTGGGAGCCGCATGCCTGGCCATCATAATGGCGAATGGCCCGACGCCCGCGAACATGTCGATCACGACCTCCCCTGGCTTGACGAGCCTGGCCACGCGGAACCTCTCGTTCGAGAGGCGAGGGTTGAAGTAAGTCCTCGCCGGGTCGACGAGCAGCCTGATGCCGTACTCTGTGTGCAGGGTCTCGGTCGACGGCCCTCCGGCGATGACCTCGAGATCGCGGACCCGGAGCTCGCCCTTCACCCCCTTATCCAGGGCCACTGTGGTCAAGCGCGGGAACGCCCTCCTGAGCGCGAGACCGACCTGCGCCTTGTAGGGGAGCAGCTCCTCCGGCAGCTTGATTATCGCCACCTCCCCGATGACGTCGAAGGAAGTGGGCAGCACGTCCCTGAGGTCGCTCGGGACATCGACCAGGTCCTTGTAGTCGGATTCCGCGAGCTCCCTCTCCTCGAACTCCTCCTCCGCTAGCTCGTAACCGAGGTCGCCAGCTGTGCCCGAGGTAACCGGGAAGAGAACGAGGTCGCCCTCCCTCCTGACCTTCAGGGAGACGTCCAGCAGGTCGCCCTCTAAAAGCTTTTTACGGACATGTTCTCCTTTCCCCTTAGGCACCTTCAAGCAGAGGGAGCGCACGGTGATGCCATGGGCGAATTGCTATTTGTCGGTTTAGGGCTGGGAGGGGTGGAGGACATGAGCTTGAGGGCCTTGAACGCGCTCAAGGGCTGTGACGCCGTCTACGGCGAGTTCTACACCTCCAAGCTCATCGACTCGGACATGGCACAGCTGGAGGCAAGCATCGGGAAGAGGGTCACGAAGCTAGACCGCGTGGACGTGGAGGAGGGCGACCAGCTGATCGTGGCGGCCAAGTACAAGAGGGTCGCCTTCGTGACCGCGGGGGATACCATGGCCGCCACCACGCATGTGGACCTGAGGCTCCGGGCCATGGAGCTGGGGATACCCACTCGGTTGATCCACGGCGTGTCCATCTTCACCGCATGCGCCTCCGCCCTCGGGCTCCAGCCCTACAAGTTCGGTCGCACCATCACCCTGCCATTCCAGGAGAAGGGCTACTCTCCCTCCAGCCCCTACGAGAACATACTGGAGAATCTTAGGCGCAGCCTTCACTCCCTGGTTCTCCTGGACATCAGGGAGAGCGAGGGCAGGTACATGAGCGCCGCCGAGGGCGTGCAATGGCTCGTCGACGCCGAGAGCAGATTAAAAGGCGGCCTGGTCAAGGACGATACGCTGATGGCGGGATGCGCCAGAGTGGGATCCTCGTCCGAGCTGCTGGTGGCGGGATATCCATCGAAGCTCGCTCGAACGGATTTCGGCCCGCCGCTCCATGCCTTGGTCGTGCCGGGCAAATTGCACTTCATGGAGGCCGAGGCCTTGGTGCGCTTGGCCGGCGCCCCTCCTGAGGTGGCCAAGGAATGATCAAGGCTTGACCGGGCCGACTCCCAAGAGGATCACGAGCTTCAACTTCTCGCCCATGCTAGGGTCCACCCTCCCGGCGTACCTGACCCTGGTATTGGGGAGGCGTAGGGAAACGTCCTTTACCATCTTCTGCAGCTGCACGTCCTCCATGTCGCTGGCCGTGGCGATTATCAATGCTGTGCGCGCGGTCTCGATCGGGAAATCGAACCACGGCGAGGTGAAGGCCTCCTCCACCGCCCTCAGCCCTCGGTCCAAGCCGGCGGCGATCCCTATTCCCGCCCGGACGTGCTTGCACCCTCCGAAATCAGACCTCACCAGCAGCAGGTCCTCGATGGTCAGGGCGCTTGCCAGCTCCAGGACCGGGGCCATCATGATGATGTCCATGGCACCGAAGGCCTTCCTCAGCGGGAGGTTGGGCGCGATCTTTAGGAGCGAGTCGTTGGAGTAGGTGATCACGATGTCCGAGTGCTCCATCACCTTCTCCATGGCTCCCGCCGCCACATGCTTCCTCTCTCCGCCCTCCACGGAGAACGGCAGGGCGGCCGAGACCACCACCAGCTTGCAGTGCTTCCGGCTTATGTTGGCCAGGGCAGGGGTGACCGAGCTCCCCGTCTCCCCGCCGAGCCCAGTGAAAAGGAACATGATGTCGGCGTCCCCGATGCATCCGAAGACGCCGGTCTTGAGGTTGCCCCCGATGGCCGGGAACATCTGGGGAGAGGTGGTCTTGAACAGCTTGACGTGGTCTGGGGTCAGGACGCACTTCTTCGACACCTTGACCTCGTGCACGCCCTCCTCGGCCTTGAGAACCGCGATTGCCTCCATGCCCGAGTCGGAGACGATGTTGCATCCAGCTCCGCCTATCCCCACCAACTTGATGCGAGGCGGGGTCCGAGTCTCAGCAGAGCCAAGGCGCGACACCTCCGGAGCCATGGAGTCGCCTATGCATTGGGAAAAGTAATAGCCTTTCGGTTTCTCTCGAGGAGAGGCCATCCAGGCCTAGTCCCCTCGGTTGACGAGAATCAGACAGCCTCCAATCGTCAGGATGCCAGCGATAACCGTTTTCTATGACACCTCCATTATGGTCCGGGAATCCAATGACTAGCCTCGGGGATGGGAACGATCGTGTGGGACGGGTCTTCGGCAACCGGGTGATGGAGATCCGGTTCCGCGCGCCCTGTCGAGAGGAGCTCCAGGTGGGGGAGATGCTGGTGATCGAGGACGAGGCCGCCAGCTCCAAGTACTTGGTACGGGTAATGGACGTCGAGCACGGCGCGGACATGGAGTCACCGGACTGGATGGAGAGGGAGGCTGGCGAGCTCCTGCTCAAGGACCTCGAGGAGGAGGGCGTGGACTTCATGGAGCTATCGCCGAGCCTGTACAGGGTAGGGGTGTCCACTCCCCTCGGATACATCCATGGGAAGGAGTTTCTGAAAGCCAAGTCCATACCCATCCATTTCTCGAGGGTGCGAAGGACGAGGGAGGAGGACTATGACTTCCTTCAGGCCTATCTTGGCGACATCGAGGTGGGCAGGCTGCGCTCCGGCGACAAGGTCCTCGGCCGCGCCGTAGGATTCTCCGGCAAGGCCATGCCCCAGCACATCGGCGTATTCGCCACCACCGGCATGGGCAAGAGCAACCTGATGAAGGACATGGCCCTCAGCTGCATGCGCCTGCGCAAGTACGGTTTCCTCATCCTCGACCCTCACGGCGAGTACTATGATGGCGGCGAGGCGGGGAAGAAGGGGTTGAGACATGCGGCCAGCAAGCAGGCGCTGGAGGTGTTCTCCTCGCGCAGGCTCGACGGACCTCATAACCCATTGCGCATCTCCGCCACGGAGATCGAGATCGACGACCTCGCCAACCTCTATGAGTTCACGCCGGCCCAGCTGGAATGCCTGCAGGCGGCGCAATGGAGGTATGGAAGCACGTACCTCCTCGACCTTCACTCTAAAGAGGTGGCCGCGGTGTCCCAGGACCTGGGCGGGAGGTTCCACGAGGGCTCCATCAACGTGATCAAGCGCCGCTTGGAGAACATCTTCCGCTTCGAGCTCGTCACCAAGGACAAGCAGTTCAGCATCACCAACCAGGTCATCTCCAGCCTGCACGCAGGGAAGGTCGTCCTGGTGGACACGAGCAACATGTTCGAGGCGGAGGAGCTATTGGTCTCCACCGTCCTGGCCAGGGCGGTCTTCGAACGGGCCAAGTCCATCTACTCGGACAAGGAGAGGTTCGATTCCCTCCCGCCCATGCTCATCGCCATGGAGGAGGCGCAGCGCGTCCTCTCCCAGTCCAAGGGGACGATCTTCGCCCAGATCGCCAGGGAAGGGCGCAAGTTCAAGGTCGGCCTTTGCGCCGTCTCGCAGCAGCCCAAGCTGATCAATGAGGAGGTCATATCGCAGTTCAACACACTCTTCATCCTGGGCCTAGCGGACAAGCGGGACCGCGACATCCTGAGGAACAGCGCCAAGCAGGACATCTCCATGCTGGACAACGAGATCCAGATGCTCATGCCTGGCGAGGCCCTAATCGCCTCGCCCTTCACCCCCTTCGCCGTGCCGGTGAAGATACATCTTTTCGAGGATTACGTCGGGGCCGTGAACTCATCCTTGAACGAGGAGGAGCTCAGTTCGCCGAGGAAAGTAAAAACGGATAGTAATTTCTTCTAGAATCAGGAGAGACGGTATGGTCGGCTTGGACACCACGACCCAGTACATGCTGGAGATAGCGATGATCACCATCATCGCCGGCGTCTGTTCCGTGATCTTCACCAAGCTCCGCTTCCCCGCCGTCATCGGCTACATCGTCGCCGGCATGCTCCTCGGCCCTACCATTATCGGAGGGTATGTCTACTTCGACACCGCGGTAATAGATTTCCTGGCCAACATAGGGATCGCCTTGCTGATGTTCTCCATCGGCCTTGACTTCAACCTCCGCCGGCTCAAGAAGATCGGTGGGTTCGCCATCCTCGCCGGGACGGTGGAGGTGGCCCTGATGATGCTGGTCGGCTACAGCCTGGGCCTGGTCTTGGGGTACGGTAGCACTGAGGCGATCTTCCTTGGCGCGATCATGGCGATCTCCTCCACGGCGGTCATCTTCAAGGTGCTGGTGGACGGAGGGTACGTCACCAAGGAATGGGTGGAACCGGTGATCGGCATCCTGATCATCGAGGACCTAGCGGGCGTGATCCTGCTGACCATGACCTCGCCTCTCCTCATCGGACAGAATCCCTCCGTCTCCTCAGCGGTTGGCATCTTCCTGGCCATCGTGGGCTTCATCGCCCTGAGCCTTGTCCTCGGGATGGCGGTGGTGCCATGGGTTATCGACAATGTCGCCCGAAAATACTCCTCAGAGACCCTGCTCCTGGTCTCATTGGGCCTCTGCTTCGGGTTCGCGCTCTTCGCCGTCGGCCTCCACCTCAGCCTGACC
>DATIXC010000235.1:0-2384 GCA_035518995.1 Methanomassiliicoccales archaeon
GGTGAGGTCACAGCTCCGATCTGGAGATGGACCTCATCGAGACCTTCGTTCTCACCAACGGGGGGAGCCTCCCCTTCATGGCCATCCTGTCCCCGACTATCACCAGGGCCCCGTCCACCCCTTCGACGTCCATGATGACCCCCAATGCATGGAGCATCCCCTCCTCGTCGGAGCTCTGCACCTCGTTCCCCAGGCGGGTCGCGCAAGCGTCCGCCAGCGCGGCGTCCTCGGCCAGGACCACAGCGGCATCGGAGATCCCGAACGATATGGACGGGCCGACGGTCCCCGAGGAGGTGCAGACGCTGTAGTATCTCTCCTCCGCCGGGAAGCGCAGCCCCAGGTCCTTGATCGGGGACTCGCCAGCGAAGATGCCCACCTCCAGAGGTTCGCTCAGGTACATGGAGATGTCCCCTCCGTTGTCCACCGCCGCCTGCCTGGCCCCCGCCTCCACCATGGAGCGCACCGCGGCCTCGGCGATGACCCCGGCGACCGAGGCCATGGGACCCACGCCCGCAATCCTGGAGGCATCGCACATCCTCTCGATTAGAGGGTCGGCGCTCTCCGGCTGGTCGTAGGGCTCCAACGTATCCTTGAACAGAGGGTCCTGTGCGATGAATCCCTGGATGATGGAGCGCGACCTGAAGATCGATTCCGTGGCGAGAGGGACGAATCTCTCCTCGGCCAAAATGGTCACGGCGGTCTCGCCTACTTCGAAATGGCGCCGGACGATCCCATCGGGCTTCTTGGCCTCGCTCATCTCAGATCTGCATCATCTGTTTCTTCCTCTTCCGCAGCACGCGCCAGAGTATGAACCCGAGGAAGATGTAGATGCCGAGTACGCCAAGGACGGCGACGAGCAGGCCGTTCTCGGGCTGGGGTCCCAAGGGGGTGTCCCCGCCGTTCTCGGCCGCCAGAGCGGGCGAGGCGATGAGCAGCATCAGTGATGCCAAGAATAAAAGAGCCAATCCCAGCGTCAACAGCCTTGTCCGCACTGCCATGGTCATCCTCGTCCGGTATCGAAGCTCGAAGGGGCATTGCCAATCGACATTTTAAACTTGCCCTTCGGCCGCGGGAGAAGAGCCTCGCTCCCATCAGACCTGGGCCCGGAGCCGGATCGCCCCGGGCGGGCAGGCGTCGACGCACATGCCGCAGGCGATGCACTTCTCGTTGAGGAAGACCACCTTGCGCGACCCCTTCTCCACCACGAAGGCCGAGACGGGGCAGATGGACACGCACATGCCGCAGTTGGTGCAGCGCTCGTCGTCCTTCCTCACGAAGTCCTTCAGCTCCTGCACGTTCACTCCTGCGGAGCCCAGGTACTTGACGGCGCGGTCGATCTGCGGGCCGCTGCCCTCCACGGATATCATCAGCCTCCCGCCCTTCTCGTCCACCTCGGCGCGGAGGATGTTGATCATGATGTCGAACTCCTTGACCAGGCGATAGGTGACGGGCTCGGAGACGTTCTCCGGCGTGAAGGTGAGGAGAAACTTCTTGACGGTCATCAGGACACCTCCTCGCGGCTGTGGAGGTCGAGGGCCCCCATCGACCTCTCCTCGGGCAGCTTGGCCACCGGCTCGGTCAGCAGGAAGGCGCCCTCCCTGATGCTCTTCTTAAGCCTCTCCGCGATGACCCTGGCCTTGTAGTAGGAGGAGAGCGAGGAGGTGCGCACCCTCTTCCCGGCGATCTCTATGGCGCCGGAGCGCAGCTCGGAGTACGAGACCTCGGCGATGGGCTGCCTGTTCCTGGATTGCACGGAATAGTCGAGCACCGGCGCGTAGATCTCGGAGTCCTTGATGGCGACGCACCTGGTCATCTCCTCGTCGAGGATGGGGATCGGGACCCCTATCCCCACCGCCAGGGTGGTTCCGTACTTGTTGAAGACCAGCGCCCTGATGAAATCGGTGCTCATCTCCCTGAGGTCTCCGACCACCGCCAGGTTCCTGGCCGAGCCGGTGGGCACGCCGTTCCTCTCCGGCGGGGTGGTTTTGTACTGCGTGCCCTCCCAGGCCACGTAGCCCTGAGCCCCTCCCAGGAAGATGCGGGTGCCGATGCCGATGGTGCGAAGGTGCGGGTCCTTCAGCAAGGGAGAGAGCTGCCCCGCGCTCGAGTAGGTAGCGTTCCCGTACTTCGGCAGCAGCTTCCCCATGTAGGTGAAGAGCGTCCTCTCAGAGGAGTTGGTGGCCACGCCGTAGTTCTGGTAGGCGTTCCTGGGGTTGAACATGTAGGCCTGGTTCACGGTGGAGAGGGAGATGTAGGTGTCGATCTCCTTCCTCGGGTAGCAGTCGGTGCCGTAGGAGGTGGCTCTCAGGCGCACGGGCTTCCGGGCGATAAGATCCTCGATGACGTGCGCGCCGCCGTAGCCCATGTCCCCGTCCTCGCGCAGC
>DATIXC010000236.1:0-2355 GCA_035518995.1 Methanomassiliicoccales archaeon
TCCGACACCATCGGGCCGGAGGCGGTGTTCAAGGCCTCGGGGCACGTGGACCAGTTCGCGGACAAGCTGGTGACCTGCTCTAGCTGCAAGACCCCGTTCCGAGCGGACCACCTCCTCAAGGACAAGCATCCCAACCCCGCCGCCCTGAGCCTAGAGGAGCTAGATGGCGAGATCGCCAAGCACCAAGTGAAATGCCCGGACTGCGAGGGCGACCTCTCCAAGTCGGAGGAGTTCAACCTCATGTTCAAGACCACCATCGGGCCTGGCTCGGCGGGGAGGGTGGGCTATCTCCGGCCGGAGACGGCCCAGGGCATATTCGTCAACTTCAACTCGCTGCTGCGCTACATGCGCGAGCGCCTGCCCTTCGGCGTCATCCAGATAGGGAGGGGATATCGCAACGAGATCTCCCCCAGGCAGGGCGTGATCCGCCTCAGGGAGTTCAACATGATGGAGGCCGAGCTGTTCGTCGACCCCTCGGACAAGACCTGGCCCCGCTTCGGGGAGGTGGGGCACGAGCCCTTGCGCCTGGTGCCCAACGAGCCGGGCGACAGGGAGGTAGTCATCAGCCTGGAGGACGCGGTGGAGCGACGGATAATCGCCAACGAGACCCTTGCCTATTTCCTCTGGTTCACCCAACGGTTCCTGGTCATGGTGGGGGTGGACCCGGAGCGCCTTCGCTTCCGCCAGCACCTTAAGACCGAGATGGCGCACTACGCCGCGGACTGCTGGGACGCCGAGGCCTTGCTCTCCTTCGGATGGACCGAGATCGTGGGCGTGGCCGACCGCGGCTGCTGGGACCTGTCCCGCCACATCGAGTTCTCCAAGGTGGACATGTCCGTGCTGAGGAGGTACGAGACGCCCGTCGAGGTGGAGAGGGAGGTCCTCAAGCCGAAGTACAACCTCATGGGCCCTGAGTTCAAGGCAAGGGCGAAGGCGGTCGGCAGCGCCCTGGAGGCGTCCGACCCGAAGGGCTTGGAGGGCGACCATATAACGGTCATGGTGGACGGGGGCCAAGTAAAGGTGGACCGCAAGTACTTCGACGTGGTCAAGGTCAAGGAGAAGGTGTCTGGCGAGCGGGTGGTTCCTCACGTCATCGAGCCCTCGCACGGCCTGGACAGGATAATGTACACATGCCTGGAGCACGCGTACACCGAGAAGCAGGACAGGGAGGGGAGCTACGTGGTAATGCGCCTCAGCCCCATCGCCGCGCCAGTCAAGGTCGGGGTGTTCCCCCTCATGGGCAAGGACGAGCTGGTAGAGCCTGCAGGCGAGATCGATTGGACCCTTAGGATGAACGGCGTCATCACCGCCTTCGACGATTCCGGCTCCATCGGGAGGAGGTACGCCAGGATGGACGAGGTGGGAACGCCCTACTGCATCACCGTCGACTACCAGACATTGGAGGACGGCACCGTGACCATACGGGAGAGGGACTCGACCGAGCAGATCAGGGTGCGAAAGGACGAGGTCGTGGCCATCCTGACCGCGTTGCTCTGCGGCGCCAAGGATTTCGCCTCGCTCAAGGCAAAGTGAGCCCAACGATGCAAAGAATATAAATAGGGAAGCTATGTCGAAACAGTCGCCGAAACCGGATCGGATGCACTCCAACGACTTCGCGAGAGAGGAATGATGGACATGATGGGTGAGAACATCGAGGCAATGAAGAAGCGGGAGCTCCTGCGCTCGCAGATCGACTCCATCGGACTAGCAACCCTGATGGATGAGAAGTTCGAGACCGTCGACCCCGAGATGGGGCTAATGGACGTGGTGGCCAGGATGCGGGCCAAGGACCTCCACGAGATGCCCGTCACCGAGAACGGGAAGAAGCTCCTTGGCGTGGTGAGCTATCGCTCCATCATCCGGCGCAAGAACCTGGTCATCGGCACGAAGGTCAAGTCGGCCATGGACCTGCCCCCCGACGTAGGACCGGAGACCATGGTGACCAAGGCCGCCGAGCAGTTCCTCTCCACCGGCTACAGGCAAATACCGGTGGTCAGGGGGAGCAAGATAGTCGGCCTGGTCTCCAGAGCGGATATCGCCAGCATCATCTCCCGGATAAAGGACCTGAAGACCATCAAGGTAAGGACCATCATGACCACCCAGGTCCAGACGGCCCAGGAGGACGAGCCCATCAAGAACGCCGTCGAGACCATGAGGAAGCTGGACATCAGGACGCTCCCGGTGGTGGACGAGGAGGGCCGTCTCACCGGCATCATCGGCATCAGGGACATCGTCAACTACAACTGGAACGGTAACCGGCGCGAGACCAAGGGGGAGATCTCCGGCGAGAAGAAGCCTGTCGAGGTGAGGGTCGGGTCGTTGGCCAGCGAGGCGGTGGTCACCATCTCCCCCGAG
>DATIXC010000237.1:0-8043 GCA_035518995.1 Methanomassiliicoccales archaeon
AGCGCTCGTCGTCCTTGGTGCGCAGGAGCTCGTCGGGCAGTCTCCACATCCTGGTGAAGCGCTCGTTGAAGGCCAGTATGTGCCCTGTCCGGTCCACGACCAGCAGGCCGTCGTCCGTGCTCTCGAAGGTGGACTGGAGCAAACCCACGTAATGACGGAGCTCCTTCTCCTGGCGCTTGCGCTCTATGGCCATGGCCACCTGGCCGGAGACGAATCGTAGGATCTCCAGCTGCTGCGCCGAGTACTTCCTGTCGGGCTGGTAGCTCTGGGCGGCCATCATGCCGATGGCCTTCCCCTTGAGCATCAAAGGGACGCCGATGAAGTCGACAGGGGGGGTGCCTATGATGTCGAGCTCCCCGCTCATGGAGAGCCGCTCGACCCCGGCCGCGTCCAGGTGCAGTGGCTCCGTGGTGCGCAGCACGTACTCGGTGATGCCCCGCCCCCTCCTCCTCGGCGCGGGCACCGGGTCCCGCTCGTCCTTGAAGTAGGGGAAGGAGAGCTCGTCGCGCTCCTCGTCAATAAGTGCGATGAAGAAGTTGTCCAGCGGCATCAGGTCGCGCAGGGTGGCGTGGATCCTGCCGTACATGTCCTCCAAGGAGGTGTCCGAGATCGCCGCCTGGGCGATGAAGTTGGTGGCCTCCCTCATGCGCTCCGACCGCCTCAGGGCGGAGACGTCCACGAAGAGCCCTCTGATGCCGGAGACCTTTCCGCCCGTATAGGTGAGGGCACAGTGGATGGTGGCGGGGAACGCCCCATCGTCCTTGCCCATAAGCTGGAAGCAGGCACCGTCGTTGGAGCCTCCCTCCAGCAGGCTGGCCATGTGCGAGCGGGCCTTGGGCCTGTCCTCCTCGGAGATGATGTCATAGATGGTAAGCCCCTTGCCCACGTCCTCCATGCCCAGGCCGACCATGCTCCTGGCCGTCTCGTTGATATAGCCGATGTTGCCCTGCGGGTCGCACTCGAACACCAACGCGGGCAGGAGGTCCGCCAGCTCCCGGAACTTGCGCTCGTTGGCCCGGACCCACTCCTCGTTCTGCCTGCGCTTGGAGACATCGAAGATCACGCCATCGATGTACAGTGGCAGGCCGTCCGCTCCCTTGACGGGGCGACCCCTCTCTGTTACATAGGTGGACCGGCCGTCCTTCATTTTAAGATGGTAGTCGACCTCGAAGGGCATCCCCGCCCTCACCGCCTCCTCCACCGTTGGCAGGACCGAGGCGCGGTCTCCCGCCTCGATGAGCAGGTCCATGTACCTCTGGTCCTGACCTAGCTCATCCATGGTGTAACCCGTGATCCCTGCTGGGTCGTTGAAGAATTGGACGCGGTCCTGGTCCCGAAGGTTGACCCTGTAAACGAGGCCAGGGAGGCTCTGCACCAATGTACGGTACCTCTCCTCGCTCTCGTCGAGGGCCTGCTCGGCCTTCTTGAACTCGCTGGTGTTCCAGCCGAAAGCGAAGCAGTACCTCTTGCCGTTCATCTCCAGGTAATTGGCCACGAACCTGACTGGCGCGATAGTGCCGTCCTTCTTGCGCATCATCGAGTCCTGGGCCAGCTTCTTCTTTTGCGTGAGCTCGTTCCAGAAAAAGGCTTGGGTCTTGGCATCGAAGCTGGGGTCGATGTCCACCAGCCTCATCGATTGCAGCTCGGTGCTCGAGTATCCCAGCTCCCTCGTGGCCTCGACGTTGGCCTTGATGATGCGGCCCTTCTCGTCGCTCCAGAGGGTCATGATCGCCGCATGGTCGACCGAGAACTCGGCCAGGCCTAGCGCCTCGGCCCTCTTCTTCTTCTCCACCGCTAGGCGAATGTTGTGCGCCAGTTCGGCGAACTGCGCCTTGGCGTCGCCTCCCTTCTGGAGATAGAAGTCGGCCCCTTGGTTGAGCGCCTGGATCACGACCTCTTCGCGACCCTTCCCTGTAAATAATATGAAGGGCAGCTCCCCGTAATGGCCGCGCACGTGCGCCAAGAGCTTGAGGCCGTCCATCCCGGTCATCTGGTAGTCGGAGACCACCACGTCGTAGCCGTGGTGTTTGAGCATCTCGATGGCCTCTAAGCCGGAAGGGGCGCCGTCGACGATGATGTCCCTCTGCGTCTCGAGGTAGGCGCGCGTGAGCTCCAAGAATGCCTGCTCGTCGTCGACGTGAAGGACGGAAATCATGCCAACCTACCGTGCATCCGGTTGCCAGGATATCATCCCGGAGCATGGAATATAAAACAAACGGTTCTGTTTTCACCTAATGAACTCAGGCAAGTCCCCGGGACGATGTTCAGCGAGTCATGGCCCCGCTCTCGTTCCGTACCTCTCCACCGACTGCTTTAGCCTGACGAGGTTCTCCATCGGCGTCTTGTAGGGCAGCTCGCATCCCGATCCGATGATGAATCCGGGGTCGTTGCCCCACAGCCCCAGCACGCGCCTGACCTCGGCCTCGACATCGTCCGGGCTCTTCTTGAAGAGCAGCGTCATATGGTCGATGCCCGCCATGACGCAGGTCCTGCCCTTGAGCTTGGAGAACATCTCCGGCACGTCGACCGCGGCAAGGTGCAGGTGGATGGCCGTCGGTTCGAGCTCCGCTTCCGAATCGTAGTAGGGCGAGGCGGCGCAATTGTGGACTATGCTCCTCATCCCGAGCTTGGAGCACCATTCGAGCTCCTCCGCCAGGTACTTTCGGTCGAAGGCCTCGTACATCTGCAGCGAGACCATCTCCGCACCGGCGCTGCCGTTCTCGATGAACACCTCCTCCAGCCCGAGCTTGTGGATGTGCTCCAGGTAAGCTATGGAGCTCTCCGTTACGGTGCGGAGCAGGTAGTGCACCAGCGTCGGGTCCTGGAAGCTGGCCATCATCAGCTTCTCCATGGAGATCGTCTCCATGGCGATGACCATGGGCGAGTCGATGCAGCCCACCACCGCCACCTCTTGGCCGATCGACTCCATCATGATGCGCGCCCCCCTGAGCATTATCGACCAGTGGGGGTCCTGCATCGGGTCGACTGGCCTGAGGCCGCCCACGCGATCCATGGGCACGTAGGATTCCACCCTGGGATAGAAGCGCGGGTCGGTGAACTTCCATTCCATTCCATGGGCCTGCGCCTCGATCAAGATGTCGCCCCACCCGGCCATGACGTTGTCGAAGCCGAACAGCCTATGCGCCTCCATGGAAAGCTTGGCGAACTTCTCCGGGTCCTCGAATCCTTCCTTGGTGACGATCCCGGTCGCCTTCTGCAGGTGGCTGGCCGCTCCGAGGTGCTGGTAGAATAGCGGCACACGGTCGACCTCCTTCCTCTCTAGGGCGTCCTGGAATCTCTGCCTGGGGGTCATGTCGGGGGTATGGGGTTCAGGAGCAAAATATGGTTGCGGATGCCTGGCCTTTATCGCGGTTCCGGGCCGCTCATGTAATATCGAACCCCTTGGAACTCTCTGGCCCGTATCCTTCCGCTCGACACCAGGTCGGCCAGCAATTCCCTAGCTTCCGCCTCCTCGCCCATCTTCAGAATGGCGATGGCCTGGTCTTCACGCAAGGGATGGAACCTGGCGATGCTGAGCAGGTGCTGGACCGATTCCTCGGAGGATTGAGCGAACTCGACGGATTCCGGCCTGGTCATGTCAACTGCACGAGGGAACGTTTGCATCGCCCTTTCGATGGCCCGCTCCCCGGCCGGCTCCACCCCCTTCCGGGCAGGAGGTCGCGTCGGCACGCTGACGAACACCTTGTCTGGTGCCATCTTCTTCAAGATCTCTCCGATGCCTTCGATGGACCTATCACTGTCGTTGTAATCCTTCACGAGCATCACCTCGGGCCAGATACTTCCATCGTAGACATCGCCGAGCTCCAGAAGGCCCTGGATGACGAGGTCGAATGAGATGCGAGGATGCGGTCGGTGAATCCTCTTGAAGACGAATGCATCAGCTCCTGACACAGTGGGCGAGACAACGTCGAAGTCTTTGACCGATTCCCTCACTTCGGGCAGGTGGAGCAGGGAGCCGTTGGTGACCAAGGCTTTTTTCCCTTTCCATACCTCCCGTGATTTGGCGACGATCTCCCCGAGGTTAGCGGCGAGCGTCGGCTCCCCTTCGCCTATGAAAGTGACATAGTCCGGCTCGCTCCTCGCTCTGTCGAGGCATTCCCGCAGCGCTTCGACGACCTTCTGTGGCCGATAATAGCATGCCCTCTCGATAGTCCTGTGGATGGTGGGGCCGAGCTGGCAATATACGCATGAATAGTCGCAGGTCTTCATGGGCACGGTGTTCAAGCCTAAGGAGCTGCCAAACCGACGGGACTGCACCGGTCCGAATGCATAGGCCTCCTTAGTGGACGACATGGTCGACCTTCATTCTTACACTATCGCGAGTGCTATCGGTTAAAAGATGCCGCGACGCAGCTTCAACTTTATTAGATTCATCATGGCGATCGCGTTCGATATTCAGGAGGTGGTGGACCGGGCGCGCGAAGCCCAATCCCGATCGTCGCAATGCTCTCGCCCATCGGTCTGGCAGGTGCGATATCGATCCAAGGCAAGAATATGCGGCCTCGAGGGCCGGACCGAAACACCACCATATTTGTTTTAAATATGCGAATTCGATTCCCAGAGGTCGTGGTTAAATGGGCAATTATGGTATCGCGCTCGACCTTGGCACAAGCGGTTATCGGACTCATCTCGTAGACCTCGATCAGAAGGGTAAGATCGTATCCACGGCCATCACCATGCGCCATCCCTTGCCCGGGGCCAACATCATGGACCATCTCCACTTCTGGATGGAGAACGGCTCGGAGGTAGGCCATCGCATCATCATCGAGACCGTGGACAAGCTCATCGGGCTCCACAACACCGACCCCAAGGATATCAGGCGCATCGCCATCTGCGGAAACCCGGCCCAGCTCTCCATGTTCGAGAACATAGAGATCCGTGACCTGGCGTACGCGGGGCAGAGCATATTGCAGAGGCTCAACGTCAAGGTGCCAGAGAGGAGGGCGCACACCAGGGCCGCCTGCGACCTTGGGCTTAGCTCGGTGCACCCTGAAGCGGAGATACGTTGCCCGCCGTCCATCCGCCACGAGATCGGCGCGGACGCCCTGGCCATGATCATCAAGTCGCACATGCTCGAGCGCAAGGAGACCTGCATGGTGACGGACTACGGCACCAACGCCGAGATGGGCCTCTACAAGGACGGGGAGCTCTGGACGGGCTCGGCCGCGGCCGGACCGGCCATGGAGGGGCAGAGCATCGAGTTCGGCATGCTGGCCGCGCCCATGGCCATCTCCGACCTGGTGGCCAACGAGGACGGAAGCTGGCAGAACTTCGTCCTGGACGACAGGCTCAAGGCCCAACCCGGAAGCATGGTGGACCCCTACAGCGGCGAGGTCAAGCAGGCGAACACCATCAAGGCCAGGGGCATCACCGGGACGGGCGTGGTCGCGGCCGTCGCTGTCGGTCTGGAGACGGGGATAATCAAGCTCCCCAGACTGATGACCGGCGACCGGAAGATCCATCTCCAGGACAGCGTGTACATCGACGAGCACGACGTGCTCGAGGCGGGCAAGGCCATGGGGGCCATCCGCGCCGGGCACCGCACCCTCATCGAGGAGGTGGGCGTCGACGACGAGGAGGTCAAGGCCATGTACCTGGCCGGCGCCTCCGGCACCTACGTGGATCCGATCAAAGCACAGACCTGCGGCCTGGTGCCAAGAGTGCTCGAGCGCACCTACCAATGCGGCAACACCTCGCTGATGATGGCCTACGACCTGCTAGTGAAGGACGAGGCCATGGACGAGATGCAGGGCATCGCCGACTCCATGGCCGCCAAGCACATCATGTTCGCCACCAGCAAGGTGTTCGAGGACATATACGTCAACGAGATCGCCTACTGGTTAGAGGGCATGCCCTGGGACATGTTCAACCGGATGCTCGTGGGCAAGGGCTACCGGCCGTTCCCGGAGATCAAGCGCCCCAAGGAGACGCTGCGCATCGTCTCGTCCGACATCCCCGTGCTCGGGGACAAGGGCCTTAAGACCTTGGACCATGTGGGCGTCTACCTCATCGCGGAGTTCGACAACTGCATCGGATGCAAGAAGTGCATGCGCGAGTGCCCGGAGCGGGCGCTGAGGGTGGAGAAGGTGGGCGAAAAGCGCTACAAGATACGCATCGCCACCGAGTACTGCCTCGGCACGGCCTGCAAGAACTGCGAGACGGTTTGCCCGGAGAGCGCCATGCACTTCAGCGACCTGAAGATAGTGAAGAGGGATGTCTAGGTGCGCATCATAACCTTGGTGGACAACATGTGCGGGACGCCCTATGTGCAGTCCCGCCTGGTGAAGCGCCTGGACTCGCCCAGCAGGCAGTTCATGGCCGAGCAGGGCTTCTCCATCATGGTGGAGACGGACGCCGGCCAGAAGGTGCTGTTCGACGCTGGCGCCTCCGAGGCCACGATCATGAACAACCTCAGGGCGGTCGGGGCCGAGCCCAAGGACTTCAGCGCCGTCTTCATCTCCCACGGGCACTACGACCACGTCGGCGGCCTGGTGCCGTTCATCGAGGCGGGCGTGCCCCTCCATACCCATCCCAAGACGTTCGTGGGCAAGCGCTTCTCCACGGGGGGCGAGTCCAAGGTGGACATCTCCCCGCCCGCGCACGTATTATCCGCCTTGGCCAAGGCCAAGATGAGCCTCAACTCCATGCCTGTGGAGATAGTCCCGGGCGTCAGGACCTCGGGAGAGGTCCCGAGGGTCACGGACTTCGAGCACACCTTGAACTTCCTACGCGAGGAGGAGGGGAAGGTGGTCGAGGACACCATACCTGACGAGCAGGCCGTGTTCCTTGTCCAGAAGCGGGGCGTCATCGTGATAACCGGCTGCTCCCACCCTGGAATCGTCAACATAGTCACTCATGCCAAGAAGTCCACTGGCTCCAAGGTCCTCATGGTCATCGGGGGCTTCCACCTAGGCGGAGGGTCGCAGGACCGGATCCGCAAGACGATGGACCACCTCAAGAACCTGGGCGTGGACCGCATCGCGCCGCTCCACTGCACCGGCTTCGAGGCCATGAAGAACATTTCCGACCGTTTCGTCGGCTTCGAGCTCATGCCAGCGGGGAGCGAGATAGAATTCGCTTGAGAGGTTGCATCTATTTCATTCCGTGCTACCGTTCCACGTCCAATATAAATACACGGTCCGATCAGTGAGAGTGGCCATATCTACTGTCGGATTCAACGTCATTGTCGCGCGCTAAAGCGTAAATTAGTTATAGCCCGTTAACTCACTCGATTAACTGGAGCAGTTATTATGGCCAAAGTCGCATTAGTCGTGAACGGCATGGAGCCAAAATCTGTGTACCCTCCCTTTGTCTTGGGTACGAGCGCCTTGGCGCTAGGGAACGAAGTGATAATGTTCTTCTGCCCCGCTGGGGGACCGTGGTGCAAGAAGGGCGAACTGGAGAAGGTGACAATGAAGGGCATGCCCGACATGAAGGACCTCGTCGAAAAGTTCGTCAAGCTTGGGGGAAAGCTCTACCTCTGTGAGCTAGCCTTGGAAGCCAAGGACATGAAGAAGGAGGAAGTCAGGTCGGACGCGGAGATAATCGGCGCGACGGAGTTCATGTCCAAGGCATCGCACGCGACAGTCACATTCGCCTTCTGAGCAAGTGCATCGAGGGAATTGAGTTGCCGACCTACAAGCTTGACACGCTCGGGCTGAAATGCCCGCAGCCCATCCTAGAGGTTACAGTCAGAGCCAAGGAATTGAAGCCTGGGGACATATTGGAGGTCACGTCCGATTGCCAATCCTTCCCTAGGGATGTGAAGACCTGGTGCGAGAGGACGGGAAGGGTGCTCCTTTTCGTCAACACCGAAGGAGGCAAGTCGAAAGCTCAGATCCAGTTCTGATGGAGCTCGACACCGGTATCATAGCCCAACAGGGGCGCGTAATGATGAGGAACAAGGAGGCAGCACCTGTGGTCAGGTTCGAACCTAGAATCGTCGGATTCCTGTGCAATTGGTGCTCATACGCCGCTGCCGATCAAGCGGGTATGAGCAAGAGCGGCATCCCAGCGTCTTTC
>DATIXC010000238.1:0-4774 GCA_035518995.1 Methanomassiliicoccales archaeon
ATGGCCGATGAGAAAAAGATCATCCGGGTGCTGATGGTCGACGACAACAAGGAGCACGTGAACCTTTGCGCGGAATACCTGCCCAAGGACGAGTTCTCCCTCGACCCCGCCTACACGGCCATGGAAGCGGTGGGCAAGCTCAAGGACCGGAAGTACGACATCATCGTCCTCGACTATGCCCTCCCGGACATGAACGGCATCGACCTCATGAAGAAGATCAAGCCGCTGAACCTCAACGTGCCCATGATCTTCGTATCCGCCTACGACGACCCGGACCTGAGCTTCGAGGCCATGCGCGCCGGGGCCTGCGACTACGTGGTCAAGACCTTCCAGTACTACGAGAGCCTCAAGGAGCGCATCCTGGAGAACATAGAGACCTGCCCGGTCTGATGTGCCGCCGCTTGTTCTCATGGAGGGTAGGCTCTTGTCGCTGGTGGTCGGCATTCTGGGCAGCCCGCGCCGAAAAGGCAACTCCAACGCCCTCCTCGACCGATGCCTCGAGGGCGCCAAGGAGAAGGGGGCCGAGACCCTCAAGCTGGTCCTCCAGGACCTGGATGTCACCCCATGCCAGGGCTGCAACCGATGCCTAGACACCGGGGAGTGCGCGGTCTCGGACGACATGAGCCAGGTCCACGCCGCCATCCTGCGCGCGGACGCGGTGGTCGTGGCCTCGCCCATCTACTTCTCCGGCCTGACCGGGCAGACCAAGTGCATGATCGACCGCTGCCAGTGCCTCTGGGCCAGGGAGAACCTGGTGGGGCGGAGGGTCGGCCGTCCCCGCAAGGGCGCAATCATCCTGGTGGCCGGCGACGCCAACCCGGTCTTCAGGAACGCCCAGTCGGAGCTGAAGGCCTTCTTCAAGGGCATCGGGATAGGGTTCCATTCCGAGCTATTGGTCGCCGGGGCGGACAAGGCCGGCGAGGTCAGGGAGCGCGAGGCGGAGATGCGCCGCGCCTGGGAGATGGGCCAGGGACTGGCCTGAGGCTCTGCCTCCTTGAGAACCAGCGGGCAAGGGTCATGGGACGCACGGCGCCTGCGTGTCCAGGGCCCTGATGCGGCGGCGGATGGTGATGAAGACGCCGATCGCCAGGACGAACGCCAGCGCGAGCCCGAGCAGGGCGAAGGCCGTCTGGTCCACCGTCACGAGGTCCCCGAGGGAGGCGAAGACGTTGAAGAGCGCGTGCAGGAAGATGGCTATGCCCAGGTAGGGCAGCCAGCTCTGGTAGCGCCCCTGTTTACGGGCGAAAATGGCCAGGGCGATGCCGAAACCGGTGATGGCCGTGGCGCTGGCGTGCAGCAAGGTCGAGGTGAAGGCCCTGATGATGGCGGTGAGCACGAACTCCTCCACGCTGCTGCTCAGCGCGCTGATGAGATAGAGCATGTTCTCCGTGGCGGCGAAGCCAAGGCCCACGGCCGCTCCGTAGATGAAGCCGTCCTCCAGCTCCAGGATGCGGCGGCGAGGCACCCCGGTGGACTTGGCGGACTCCTCGACTATCGGGGCGATGATGATCGTTATGATGAGGCTCGCCGAGGCCAGGCCTGAGAGGACCAGGCCCACGCCCGCTTCGATCACGGCGGAGACGAGCACCGCGACCGTGCCACCGTAGAGGAAGGCGATGACCATGGCCGACCAGGGCTCCCTGCGGCAGGTCTCGGTGTTACGTACTATGTACATGTAGATGAGAGGCGGCGCGAAGGCCGCGAAGACCAGGGAAATTATAAGCAGAAGCTCGTCGGCCAAGTTAGTCAGACGTTAAGCGCATCCCGTTGAATATCAACCTTTTGCAGCCTCAGCTCGGCTTCTTGATGATGACGCGGCAGCAGTCGTCCTGGTTGGCCAAGGTCTTGGTCACCTGGACCTTGGCCCCTCCCCAGGCGTGTTTGGCGAAGCGGGCGGAGACGCTCTTGGTGAGCATGCAGGTGACCGGGTTCCGGCGCGACTCGTTGCCCCAAGGGCAGCGCTTCCCGATCACCACGATCTCGTCCCCCTCCACCGTCGCGGAGAACTCGCCCCCTAGGTCGTTGAAGACCTGGGCGATGCTGGCGCCCATGGTTTCGAGGTCGACGTTCGTCCTTCCTCCCAGGTAGTCGTCGTAGATGGCCTCCTCCAGCCTGGTCGAGAGCAGGGAGATGAACTCGTTGCGCTCCGCCTCGGGGATCTGGCGCCGCATGAGCAGCGGGATGACGTCGATGATGACCTCGCGGATCTTGGACTTGGCCTCCAGGACCTTGGTCCTAACCTGCTCCTGCTCCATCTGGTGCAGGATGGTGACGTCCCTGGAGATGGACGAGATTCCTACCACCTTGCCGTTCGAGTCCTTGACCGGGGAGTAGGTGGCCATGATCGGTATGAGGGTCCCGTCCTTGCGCCGCCTCAGGGTTTCGCTGTTGCTGACGATCTCCCCCTTCCCAACGCGGGCGAACATCCTTCGGACCTCCTCCAGCTGGTCCTCGGGGACGATGGGCATGTAGCGGCCCACGGCCTCCTTCTCCATATAGCCGTAGATCGTGGCCGCGGCATCGTTCCAGGTCTTGACCCGGCCTTCGAGGGAGTAGGTGATGATGGCCTCGGCGGTATTGCGGATCAGGCCTTCGAGGAAGGAGCGCGTCTCCTCCGCCTGGCTATAGAGCACGGAGTTGTAGATGTAGGAGCCGGCCTGCGCCCCGACGATGCTCAGGAGGCGCTTGTCCTCCTCGTCGAAGCGCTTGCCGATCTTCACGGTGAGGATCATCACCCCCAGGGGTCGCTCCAGGTACATCAGCGGGACCGAGGCCCAGGAGCTGCCGGCATGCCCGTTGCTCCCATCGGTGATGCTCACCCTCGCGCCCGCCGCGTCCCTGACGATGGGATGGTCGGAGGCGAGCGCGCCGAACTCGGAGACGAAGCGCTTGGTCACCCCGGAGTACTGGCGCAGCATCCATTGCTGGCCGTCCTTGAGGTAGATGGCACCGGAGTCGGCGCCGAAGAAGCTCATGCTCTGGTAGAGCAGCTGCTTCAGGACCGCGTCCAGGTCCAGGGTCTTGACGATCTGCGAGGAGATGTTGTTGAGGAACTTCAGCTGCTCCAGCATGCGCCGGTTCTCGATGGTGAGCCTCTGGTGCTCCAAGGCGCCCTCGATGGCCTCCAGCAGCTGGCCGAGGCGGAAGGGCTTCTGGATGTAGTCGTAGGACTTGTTCCTCAGCGCCTGGATGGCGGTGTCCAAGGACGCGTGCCCGGTGATGAGGACCACCTCCGAGTCGGGCGAGGTCTTGTCCAGCTTGTCGAGTATCTGCGTGCCGGCGGCGTCGGGGAGGATTATGTCCAGGACGATGACGTTGTAGAAGTTCTCGGAGACGGCCTTGAGGCCTTCCGCGGCCGTGCCGGCGGTTGCGGTCTCGAACCCTCTGTCCTTCAGCAGCGAGGTGAGCACGTTGCGTATCCCTGGCTCATCGTCCACTATCAGTATCTTCGGGGGCATTTTCTCCATTTCCACCGTTAGGCACCAACGAAATGCGTACTATACCAAGGAATCGATGTCGGTTAAATAACTTAATGTCAGAT
Source organism: Methanomassiliicoccales archaeon (assembly GCA_035518995.1). Lineage (GTDB taxonomy): Archaea > Thermoplasmatota > Thermoplasmata > Methanomassiliicoccales > UBA472 > JAJRAN01. The sequence continues at coordinate 3,542 of DATIXC010000238.1, forward strand.
TCTCAAGGCCTCGTGCGTCTAATCGGTGGGCAGCCGCTTAGCGCTCATCCTTGACACGCGCACGCTGCTTGGCGCGTCCGCGGCCACCTTGTCCTCCCCGCTATCGATCAGGTCGGAGATTATGGGGGTGAAGGGCTCGATGAACGCAGCGACCAGGCCAGCCGCCTTGATGCGGTCGAGGTCGCTCTCCAGCACGCCCCCGCCGATCAGGAAGGACGCCTCCATCGACCGGAGCCTCTCCAACAGCTGCTCGGAAACGCCGTTCCTCTTGCCCAGCCTCTTCAGGTCCATGACCGCGATCTCCTCGTACCCGACGTCCCGCAGGTAGCGCACCGTCGCCTCGAGGCTGGCGAGCTTTGGCTGCGCCTTGCCCCATACCACTTCGTCAGCCAGATGGATGCAGGGCACGCATCGGTCCGAGAGCTCGTAGATCTCCTTGAACAGGCGGGGCGTGGTGATGGTCGAGGTGTCCGCCAGGGCCTTGTGGGCCTCGAGCGCGAAGGAATCGAAGAGGTCCTGCTCCGACGAGATCCCCAGGTCGAGCCAGACCTCGTACTTGTTCTTGACCAGCTGGCGCATGGCCTTGAAGTTGGGCTTGCCGTAGGCCAGGCCGGCCAGGTCCATGAGCATGACCTGCTTGCAGTTGTACCTGGTACCGGTTATGGCGCGCCAATAGCGGTCGAAGCGGGCGGAGTAGGCCGTGCGCTGGAACTTCCTTCCGTCCCATTCCACGGTCACGACCTCGACCACCTTGATGAAAGGGACGTCGAAGCCGGTCTCGCTCATGAGCGGCCGGGTGTCCACGGGCACGATGGGAATGTGCACGAAACCTCCCTCGTCCTTCTCGGGCAGGTTCTTCTTCTTGCTCTGCCGGAAGAGCACCCATTCCTCCGCCGATTCGAAGAACAAGGGCACGGCGACGTGGCCGCACTCGTAGCATCGATAGCTCCCGTCCCAATCGTCCACGGTGGCCATCGGCCCCCGGACCAGCTGCAGTGGCTCCATGTCCCTGCCTCCGCAGTTGGGGCAAGCATAGACGCCCTTCCATTTCATCTGAAGCTCTCCCGGCTCATGGTCTGGCCTTTTGCGCGGCGGCAACGAACCTGTAGCCTTCCTCGAGTGCGGACTTGCACTGGGGTGTGGCCCTGAGGTCCTCGTTGGGCCTCGCCCCTCCGATGATGAAGGTGCGGATTTCCTCGTACCCTAGCATGTTGACCAGGAGGTTGAAGTAGC
>DATIXC010000239.1:0-8170 GCA_035518995.1 Methanomassiliicoccales archaeon
CCGAGGGACGTATTCACCGCGAACTTCATCGGGGAGACGAACCTGCTCGAGGGCTGGGTGAAGGATAGGCAGGAAGGCGGGACCAGGATCGAGCTTCGCGACAACTCGGTGATCATGGTCGAGAAATGCAGCTCTCAGGTGGGGGAGGCGGTGGTGGTATCAGTTCGCCCGGAGTTCGTCTTCCCCTTCACCGATGGTCTGCTCTCCAGGGTGGAATACCTGACGTACCTGGGAACCTACTGGAGGGTGAGCGCGAGGACCCAGTCCAACGACCAGGTGGAGTTCGACGTCCCCTCGATCGAGGGCAAGCTGTACCATCCCGGTCAGGAGGTCTATCTCATGTTCAATAGGAAGACGGCCGTGGTGTATCCAAGGCCGGTGGAAGGAGTATCGGAGGCGGTAAAACTTGAGTGAGAAAGAGAACTTGCTGGACTGGTTCAGCAAGAGGAGAGAGTCGTTGGTCATGAGCCTGCTGCGCGACCATGCGCAGAAGACGGTGGACACCATAACAGAGCTAAACCGGGCTGTGGTCGCGCTCTGCAGGTCAGATCCGAGCGCGGCGCTGGACGCCATCAGGCGCTCGGCCCTGTCGGAGAAGGAGGCGGACAACCTGGAGGACCGCATCACGGAGGAGCTCTCCAAGGGCGACCTCGACTCCAAGGAGCGCGAGGACATGATGCACCTCATCAGGCGCATGGACTTCGCCGCGGACTGGGCCAAGGAGGCCGGGATGAACATACAGCTGGTCATCGAGGCCAATGTTAACGTCCCCATCACCCTGTGGAACAAGTACTGCGCCATGACCCAGGAGCTGGACAAGGAGGCCAAGCTGCTCAAGAGCTGCATCGACAGCCTGGGAGTGGACGAGGAGGCGGTGATGAAGTACGAGAAGGGCGTGAAGGTCCAGGAGCACATCCTGGACGACCTCCACTACAGCACCAAGAAGGAGATCTTCTTCTCCGACATCGACCCCAAGGCCATTTATCTGATGAGGGACATCCTGCACTGCCTGGAGAACTCATCGGACAAGTGCAACGATGCGGCGGAGATCATCCATCTCCTGCTGGTCTCCCAGAGGCATAAGGCCAGGTAGGACATGCCAAAACGGCTCTTCGGGACCAATGGCGTTCGCGGCGTGGTCAACGATTTCATGGACCCCCAGCTCGCCTTGGACGTGGGCAGGGCGATAGGCACCTTCATGAAAGGGAGGGTGGCCATGGCCACCGACTGCCGCACCAGCGCCGACATGATCCGCTCGGCCGTGGCCGCTGGCCTCGCCTCCGTGGGCTGCGAGGTCCTGGACCTGGGCGCGCTGCCGACTCCAGCCTTGCAGTACTTCGTCAAGGTAGGCGAGATCTCGGGCGGGGTGATGGTTACCGCCTCACACAACCCCCCCGAGTTCAATGGCATAAAGGCCATCGATGCCGATGGGACGGAGATGCACCGCTCCAGGGAGGAAGAAATAGAGCGCATCTACTTCTCGCGCAGCTTCGATCAGAAGGACTGGAAGGGGGTGGGAGCGATAAAGCCCGCCTCAGGGGCCATGGAGAACTACCAGAAGGCCGTCCTCAGCCTGATGGACATAGATGCGATTAGGAAGGCGAGGCTGCGCGTGGTGCTGGACTGCGCCAACGGCGCGGGTTCCCTCTGCTCGCCCGTCCTTCTGCAGAGGTTGGGGGCGAGCGCCCTGACCTTGAACTGCAATCCCGAGGGGACGTTCCCCGGCCACCCCTCCGAGCCGGTGGAGGAGAACCTCGTCGACCTCATCTCCTTGGTGGAGGAGTCGGGTGCGGACCTGGGCATCGCCCAGGACGGTGATGCGGACCGGGCCATCTTCATCGACGACAAAGGGCGGTACGTGCACGGCGACCGGAGCCTTGCCGTCGTGGCCGCCGCCATGGTGTCGGAGAACGAGGGGGGCGTGGTCGTCACCCCCGTCTCGACGTCGCAATGCGTCGAGGACGCCGTTAGGGCGGCTGGAGGAGAAGTCGTCTACACTCGTGTCGGTGCGCCCATCGTGGCCAGGAGGATGATGGAGTTGGGCGCGGTCTTCGGAGGCGAAGAGAACGGAGGGCTGATCTTCCCTCGCCATCAGTATTGCCGCGACGCGGCCATGAGCATGGCCAAGATGCTGGAGATAGTCGCCATCGAGGGCTCGCTGTCCTCAGCGCTGGCCAAAGTGCCAGCCTACCATCTGGACAAGAGAAAGTTGCGCTGTCCCGACGAACGCAAGGAGCGGGTCCTCAGGGAGGTCTGCGAGGCTTTCTCGGCCAACAAGATCGACACCACCGACGGCGTGAAGGTTTACTTCGAGGGTGGATGGAGCCTCGTCCGACCATCAGGGACCGAGCCGATATTCCGCGTGTACTCGGAAGGGAAGGACAAGGCCACCGCCAAGAGGATAGCGGACCGCTGCGAGAAGGTGGTCAAGGAAATCCTGGGCGAGCAATAGGTCTCATGTACGGGATTGTTTGGCTACTTCATTCTAATGGTAGGTCTTGGAGACCATGTGCCGGGAATATGCGCTTGACCCTCATCGCCCTGAGCCTCATCCAGTCATTGTAAGCCACGGAGCCTTCCTCGACCGCGTTAGGTGGCGGCAGATCACCGGTGAAGGCGATCCTTTCGTCCAGCACCAAGGTGACATGATCGCTGCCATGGCCGGGGGTTGGAATGACCTCGCCTCCGATCCCAAGCCTCGCTAAGAAGGACCGGCTGTCAGCGAACCTCAGATCTATGTTCCCTTCATCCAGTATCTCATGGAAGGTCACAGGCGGACGGATGAATTCCTTCTGGTCGTTCAAATGGCCCCTCTGGCTCTCCATCACGATGAGCCTTGCCCCTTTGTCCTTCATCTCCTGTGCGATCCCGCCATGGTCGACGTGATAGTGGGTCACGAGGACGTGAGTGACATCCTTAACAGAAAGGCCATGCTGGGCCATGCTCCTCTTGAGCTCTGGCATCCCCCCAGGCCATCCGACATCGATAAGCAATCGGGCCCTTTCCGTGACTAGCAAATAGCAATTGACAGAGCGGTACCCGACATTGATTATCTTCAATTCCGGCCCTTCCCGTTGCATGATGCTCTAGGGTTTATGTTGATTTCAAGAATGCAGGTCGGAGCAAGCTGAGTTGGTTCTGTAACGAAGAACGGGAGTCCAGGAGATCGACTCCTGGGAATAGGTGGAGATCAGACCTTCATTATCTTGCGGCGTCCCATGGCAATCATGTAGAGCACTTCCTCGCCAGGGTGCAGCTGTCCCCTGAACTCGTCCGTGATGGGCAATGAGAAGTTCTCGAAGTTCTCCAGGTCCATGAGCTGGACCTCATCCCCCATGATGGCCAGTATCTGTGCCTTCCTCTTGTCGATCATGGGAACTTGGACCTTATGGGTGACAGGGTGCACGATGGAGCGCTTCTTCTCGTCGAACAGTCCAACCGCGTCGATGCGCGCCTTGGCTTCACCATGCTTCCCAGGCTTGGAGGTGGTGATGGAAAGGATTTTGCAAGGTTCCTCGTCAATGACGACGAAGCGGCCTTCCTTGAGCTCCCTGACTTCCGCTTGGGACCACATAACTATCTGTTCAGGGAAACCTGCGGTGGTTTATAAACCTAAGCCAACGGTCTCCCCGACCCCAATGCGATGGCTTCGGCAGGCTTATCATGCAAGCCGGAAGTAATTAGCATGGGGAGTGATTGGAATGGAAGATGGTTCCGATAAGCCTTCCAAAGGGAAAATCCTACCCTGGGTAGCATATCTTATGATAGGCGTCAGCGTGATCGCATTACTGATCGAACTGGTGCTTAGCTCATACTACGACATCGCCTACATGCTGTCCTGGCCGACGTCCGGTTACTCCAATGAGGCCAGCTACGTTTTGAACGTGATGAACATCATGGCCCTCCCCTTCTTTGTGACGGGCATGGCTCTGCTCTTGGTATCTTACGCGAGGATGGACAGAGGGGCGGCCACGTGGTCAAGGAACTTGTTCCTGACCGGTGCCTTTCTTTTCCTCCTAGGCGGGTTGATTAGCAGCATCAACACCTGGCCATTTTACTCCTCATATTACCCCTCCACCTATTATGAGGACATGTTTCCGATGATGGTCGGTGCCTTCCTTGCCACCACCATCGGCACCATCCTATGCATCTTGGCCATGGTCTCCCTTGTCAGGTGCTATCTTAGGGGGCAAATCTCCAGGAAGTGCGTCAAGCAGCCTAACCTGGATGCCTAGCCCTTCCTAGGACGGTACTCGCCTCGTCCATGCCTTCTTCCAGCCGGCGACGGCTTCCTATCCTTCTTCGGTGCCTCCGGGTACTTCTCCTTGATCTCGTTCACCCTCTTCTCCATGTCCTCGACCAGCTTATCGCCGATGAACTCCCCTTTGTAGAAGTCCACCTTGGCGGCGATGGAGGCTTTCGAGGCCAATGAGCGGGCGACCTTGCCCCTCTGCCAATAGGGGGCCTTGTAGATTGATGGATGCTGGAAGATGATCCCGTGCTTGGGAGGGGCCTTGCCCGATCGGAGGTGCATGAACATGGCCTTCTCAGCTCCCAGCAGCTGGACCGTTGAGGAGGGGAGCTTGGCCAGACGGCCTAGGCTTCCAGCCAACGATATGAGCCTCGCCCCCAGGTTCGCCGACAGCAGTTTGGTGAGGTTGGGGGCATGCATCTCCATCGTCCTCTGGACATAGGCATCGAAGCGCGCCTTGGTCTCATAGAGCTCGCTAACGATCAGGGCCAGGTCCTGGATGGCAGCGATGTCCTCATCCAGCATCTCAGCCCCCACGGACTCGAGCTGGACGTCTATGGCCTTGAGGATAGGCTCCCGGTACCCATGCCTCCCGATTAGCTCCGCGTACCTCTCGTCCTTGGCGTAGTCACCCAGCTCGGGGAAGTGAAGGCCATACCATTCGTGCAACCTCTCGGATGTCACGTTGATGGTCTCGATCAGGTCGTCGATGGCCCGGATGGCCTGTACCAGGCTCCTGTCCGAGGAGAGGGGCTCCCTGGTCCTCATCTTCCCCAGCTGGACCATCACCGCCTGCATCAGCTCCATGCCGTAACCGTAGTCCTCGGCCTTGATGTAGGAGGAGTCGTAGACCTCAGGCTTGCCGATCTTCGAGAGTCGTGCGTCGGCCACCTTGAGGCGCTTGAGACCTTCCGCGATGCGCTGCTCCTCCTCGAGGACACCTCCTCTCTGGACGATGGCTAGCTTCTCGGCGATGCCTTTGGCGTCCTTCTCGAAGAGCGACTGATTGCGCACCTTGTCCTTCTCGCACAGGAAGACACCGAACCACTTGGTGACGACGATCATGATATCACCTCTTCGCACCTTCGGCCATGTTGAGTAATTTCCGGACCTCTCGCTCCTCTAGGCCTTTGACCTTCCCCACGCCCTCGGCCTTGATCTGCATCTCAGCCATGAACTCAAGGGCATCCATACGGTAATACGCCTCGGCCACATCCTTTCCTACGGCGATCGCGCCATGGCTCTCCATGATGAACGCGTTATGTCCAGGCATAGCCGCTGCAAGGTTGTCGGCGAGCTCCTTCGACCCGGGGGTTGCGTAGGGAACGAATGCCACCTCCCCCAGGTACATGACCCCCTCGGGAGTGAGATCGGTCCGGACCGTCCTTCCCGAGCAGGCCAACAGGGTGCAATGGAGGGGATGGGCATGGACCACGCCGCCCACGTCCTTCCTGCCATTGTAAAAGGCCAGGTGGAAGGGCGTCTCCATTGACGGCCTTCCCCCGGCCGTAACTTTGCCGCTATTGATCAGCATGCGGATGAGGTCGAACTCCTTAAGATGGCCTTTGCATTGCCCAGAAGGGGTGATGATTACGGCCTCGTCGTCCAGCCTTCCCGAGATGTTGCCGGACGTTCCAGTGACCATGCGTCTCTCATAAAGGGCTTTCCCGAAATCGACTATCTCCCTCCTGACCTCGCCTTCGATACGGTTCACTTCCTGGCCCCCTTGACCTTGGCGATCTCCTTCGGCGAGAGAATGCCTACCTCGGTAATGAAACCCCGTACGTACTTCGAAGGGGTCATGTCGAACGATGGGTTAAGGGCCCCGCTCCCTTCTGGGGCAATCCTCTTGCCATCGATGAAAGTCACCTCGTCCTCATCCCGGTCCTCGATGACGATGCTCTTCCCCGACTCCAGGGAGAAGTCGAAGGTGGATGCAGGCGCGGCCACGTAGAACGGGATGCCAAGCTCTTTGGCGAGCACCGCCTTCTCGAAGGTCCCTATCTTATTGGCGAAGTCGCCGTTGGCGGCGATCCGGTCGGCTCCGACGATCACGAGGTCCACGTCCTTCCGCATGAAATGCCCCGAGGCGCCGTCCACGATGATGGAATGTGGTATGCCTTCGTTCCTGAGCTCATAGGCAGTGAGCCTCATCCCCTGGAGCCTCGGCCGGGTTTCGGACACGTAGACGAAGAAGCGCTTGCCAGCCCTCCAGGCCACCCGGATGGGGGCCAAGGCCGTGCCATAGTCCACGGTCGCCAGCGCGCCAGCGTTGCAATGTGTCATCACCTTGTCGCCATCGGCGATAAGCTCCTGGCCCCGCTCCCCGATATGCCTGCACTTTTCCACGATCGAATCGGCATATTCGTTGGCGGCAATGACGGGTTCCACTCCCTCGCACAGCTGCCCCAGCATGTGGTCCACCGCGAAGAATAGGTCGAATGCGGTCGGTCTCTGCGCCTTGAGCAGCCTGGCGGAGGACTCCAGGTCCTGACCATTGATCGCGGCCAAGGCCATCCCATATGCCGCCGCCACCCCGATCGCCGGGGCCCCGCGGACCGTCATGTCCTTGATGGCCTTGGCCACGTCCTCGACCAAGGAGAGCCGCACCGAGCGGAAATGCTCCGGAATCAGGCGCTGGTCGATCATTACCACCTTGTCCCCCTCCATCCAAACCGCGCGGTATTCCTTCGGCCCCTGCTCGGTCAGTATGCGCAAGCGATCACCGCCTGTAATTTCGACCGGGCATAGAAAAAGATTGGTCTGCCAAAGGAAATTCCATTCGGAATCGCTGGTCAAGATGATTTATATATGGCGCACTACATTCTTTGGGTGCCGGGGGGAGAGAGTGACCGAGAAGAAGACCGACGCCTTCGACGTCTATTCCACTACCACAGGTCTTAGGCAGATCTCGAACCCAGTGAGGCAGAAGATATTGAGCGAGCTGCAGCGCCGCGACCTCAGCCTGAGCGAGATTGCCCAGCTCACCGGCAAGGCGCAGTCCACCCTCTCTGTCCACTTGGACAAGATGGTCAAGGAGGGGCTCATCGGCTATCGTGACGACCCAGAGGACAACCGGCGCAAGATTTTCTACCTCGTGTCGAGGCCCGTCGGTTCCTCCGTGGTCCCCCGCGAGGACCTGATGAAGCACGTCGAGAACACCATATCCAAGAGCATCGGCACCCCCTCCACCTTCCTCAAGGGTGTCATCCGCTCCATCGTCATCGGAATGGAGGCCATCGGCTTCAACATGGACCCGGTCCTGAAGGACATAGGGCGGCAGATTGGGAAGGAGATATCCAAGCGGATGAAGTCCAACACCGTCGAGGGCATCATCGGGGAGGTCAAGGAGTTCTTCAGGATCCATGAGCTGGGCGAGGTCAACGTGTACGCCCTGCACCCTGTCACCCTCATAATCAAGGACGAGTACGATTGCTCCAAGGCGCCGGACGTGGGCAAGACCCTGTGCCTGATGAACGAGGGCATCCTCGAGGCGATCTTCGAGACGCGGATGGGCATGCCAGCGCGCGTGACCAAGGCGGAGACCTTCGGCTCGAGCTACAATTTCTGCAAGTACGTCATCGAACCAGGGCTTTGATGGTCCGAACATCCCATCGGGCTAATTATCCAGTCACGGATTCCCAACCTTTTTGAGTCTGGAGCCCCCATCAGTCCCAGGGATGTAGGAAATGCCCAGCCTCTACGAGATGTTCGAGGAGATCGACGACGAGATGCTCTTCATCATGGATTGCGTGAGCGCGATCCGGGAGATGGTGGAGAAAGGGCAGAAGAAGAAGGCCCTCGAGGCTTTGCTGGAGCTTGAGGAGGAGATTGACGAGTTCCTGTCCATGCCTGTCGAGGAGGGCGAGCTCGAGGAAGAAGAGGAAGAGGAGCTAGAAGATGAGGAGTGACCTCTAC
>DATIXC010000240.1:0-4594 GCA_035518995.1 Methanomassiliicoccales archaeon
GCGCCAGTGATGTTGTTGGCATGCACCATGCTGACGATCTTGACCTCGCGGGACATTGCCTCCTTAAAAGCCTCGATGTCGAAAAGCCCCGAGGAGGGCGTGATCACGAACCTGCGCCTTATGCCCTTTGACTGCTGCATCTGCAGCCAAGGGACATGGTTGCTGTTGTGCTCGAAATCGGTGGTGACCACCACGTCACCTCTATTGAGCTTGACGCCCTTGGCCACCAGGTTGAGGGCTTCGGTGCAGTTCTTTGTGAAGGCGATCTCCTCAGTTTTTTTCGCACCCAGGAACGAGGCCACCCTCTCGCGTGCTTCGTCGACCTCAATGGACACTTGCGTGGCCAGACGGTGCACGCTCCGTCCTCCGCAGGCAGGGTACTCGAGATAATAGCGGTCCATTGCCTCGACGACGGAGGTGGGCCTAAGGGTCTGGCAGGCATTGTCCAGATAGATATAGTCCTTGTTCGGACCAGAGTAGATCGGGAAATCCTCCCTCACCTTTTGAACGTCCATAGGTCCTGGCAGAAACAATCCCTAGCGCCTATTTCATCCTTTTCCGAGCGACACGAATAACCTGAGGATTCCTTTAAGCGGGAAGCTCTCTTTCCATACAGATTGATATATTGAATTATGGATGTAGCAATCGTTAAGGTGTGAGCGATGCAAAGAATATACTTCGATAACAGCGCCACCACGCGCCTCGACCCCAAGGTAATCGAGGCCATGAGACCATATCTGGAACAATGGTATGGCAATGCCTCCAGCCTTCATATCTTCGGCAGGGAGTCGTTCAACGCCTTGGAGGAGGCTAGGAAGAGGACGTCCAAGGCCATAGGCGCCCAAACAAGGGAGATAGTCTTCACCTCCGGAGGCACCGAATCGGACAATCTAGCCATCCAGGGCGCGGCCTTCGCGAATGCCGCGAAGGGGAACCATATAATAACCAGCTCCATCGAGCACCATGCGGTCCTCAATACCTGCCATTTCCTAGAGACCCAAGGGTTCCGGGTGACCTATCTGCCCGTTGACGCCGAGGGGAATGTCTCGCCAGAGTCGCTGAAATCGGCGATGACCAAGGACACGATCCTGGTCTCCATCATGGCGGCGAACAACGAGATAGGGACGGTGCAGGACATCCGGGAGCTCGGAGCCATCGCCCACGATGGGCATGCGCTGTTCCATACCGATGCGGTCCAGAGCATAGGGAAGGTGCCGTTGGACGTGGAGAAGGACAACGTCGACCTGCTAGCCGTGTCGGCTCACAAGTTCCACGGTCCGAAGGGGGTGGGAGCCCTCTACGTGCGCAAAGGAACCAGCCTTCGTCCCTTGGTTTATGGCGGAGGCCAGGAGCGGGGCCTGAGGTCCTCGACTGAGAACGTGCCAGGGATAGCAGGTCTCGGCAAGGCCATCGAGCTCGCAATCACCGAAATGGATGAGAGCGTCGGAAGAATGACCACCATCAGGGACCGCCTGATCCAGGGGACATTGTCAAGCAACGGCGATTGCTATCTGAATGGAAGCCGGAAGATGAGGCTGTGCAACAACGCGCACTTCAGATTCGATTATGTTGAGGGCGAGGCTTTGGTGCTCAGCTTGGACATGGAGGGCATCGCCGCCTCCACCGGATCCGCCTGCTCATCCAGGGATAGCGACACCTCCCATGTGCTCAAGGCCATAGGAATCAGGAACGAGCATGCGCGGGGCTCGCTGCGCCTCTCGCTCTCCAGGATGAACACCATGGAGGAGGCGGAGAGGTACCTGGACGTCATCCCCAAGGTTATCGAGAGGCTGAGGGCGATATCTCCTGTCGCCTTGCTCTCGAAGTCGTCGGGAAAGGGGGGATAGTGAATGCCCTATGGCCCTAAGGTCATCGAGCATTTCACTAAGCCCAGGAACGTGGGCGAGATGAAGGGCGCGGACGGCGTGGGCAGGGCCTCGAACGAAACGGACGGGGACGTCGTCGTGATCTACATCAAGATATGCGATGAGATGATCGTGGACGTGAGGTTCCAGACCTTCGGATGCGCGGCCGCCATAGCCTCGAGCAGCATGTTCACCGAGATGATCAAAGGCAAGACCATCGATGAAGCGTTGAAGGTAGACAAGCAAACGGTGGCCGACGCCTTCGAGGAAGGGATGCCAGCTAACAAAGTGGAATGCTCGATAATCGCCCCAGAGGCCCTGAGGGAGGCGGTGGAGGACTACCGCCGGAAGAGGATTCATTAGGTATGAACAGGGTTCACCTGATGAAAGGATGAACTCTCTGAGGGTGGAGGTCGCCGGGCTTGTCCTGCCCAACCCGACCATGCTTGCGTCTGGGATAATGGGTGAAACGGGAGGCTCGTTATTGAGGGCGGCCGCGGCCGGCGCCGGGGCGGTGGTGACCAAGTCCATAGGCTCGGAGCCCAGGCCAGGATATCAGAACCCCACCTTGGTGGAACTGGACGATGGCTACATCAACGCCATGGGTCTGCCCAACCCAGGTATCGTCTCGTTCAAGGAGGAGATGTCGGCAGCTCGTTCCTGCCCCGTCCCGATCATCGGCAGCATCTTCGCCTCATCGGTCAAGGAGTTCTCGCATCTGGCCCAGATGATGCAGGCCTACGGAGCCTCGGCCATCGAGCTCAACCTCAGCTGCCCTCATGCCAAGGGGTACGGGATGGAGCTGGGAGTCGATCCGGAAGCGGTAGGTGCGATTGTGTCCGAAGTGAAGTCGAGCTGCAAGGTCCCCGTCCTCTCCAAGCTCACCCCCAACACCCACCGCCTTATCGACGTGGGCACGGCGGTCCAGGAAGCCGGCGGCGATGCCATCGTGGCGGTCAACACCTTGAAAGCGATGAGCATAAGCGTGGAGGCTAGGAGACCGGTCCTGAGCAATGGGACAGGTGGGCTCTCTGGTCCGGCTTTGAAGGCCGTCGGCCTCAGGTGCGTGTACGACCTCAGCGCCGCCCTGGATATACCGATAATCGGGGCGGGAGGGGTGGAGGACTGGAGGGACGCGGTCGAGTACGTCATGGCCGGCGCGATGGCGGTCCAGGTGGGGAGCGGGGTGGGCCGTCGAGGGCTGGGAGTGTTCAAGCAGATCACTGAGGGCATGGCCCTCTTCATGGGCGAGAATGGTTTCGCCTCCGTCAAGGACATGGTGGGGCTAGCGCATGAATAGGCAGGCCATGACCCGGGTCAAGAGCGTGGTCTGCGAGGGGGAGGGGATGACCACCTTGCGCTTCGCATTGGACCGTCCGATATCCCCGGGACAGTTCCTTATGATATGGCTACCAGGTCTGGACGAGGTGCCGATGAGCGCCTCCTATGTCTACGGGGACAAGGGCATCACCGTGAAGGAGGTCGGGGAAGCTACCAAGGCGCTCTCCTGCCTTAAGCCAGGCGACCATATGGGCGTGCGAGGCCCGTACGGTCATGGGTTCGAGCTGGCGTCACGGAGGACGTTGCTCGTCGGCGGCGGGAGCGGCATAGCCTCATTACTGCCTGTTGCGGACTTCATAGGCGACCCAGAGGCGGTGGACGTGCTCATCGGCGCCAGGACCTCCACAGAGTTGGTCTTCGTCGAACGGGCCAAGAAGCTGTCCAAGGAGGTCCATGTCTCCACCGACGATGGTTCCAAGGGACGGGAGGGGACGGTGGTCGAGATGGCCAGAGAGCATCTTATAAAGAAGAGCTACGACCTGGTCGTCGGGTGCGGCCCGGAAAGGATGCTCGCTGCCCTGTTGAAGGCATGCGATGATGCGGGTGTGCCATGCCAGCTCTCATTGGAGAGGTACATGAAATGCGGGACGGGCCTGTGCGGTTCCTGCGCCATCGACGGGCTTCGCGTGTGCGCGGACGGCCCGGTGTTCTCCGGAGACGTGCTGCGAGGGCTGCCCGAATTCGGTAGCTGCAAGAGGGACGAGTGCGGCCGCAGCATCAAGCTTTGAAGTGCTCTTCGGGATGCATGACCTCTTTTACCAGGTCCTCGAAGTCGGAGTCGGACACCCGGCCCTTCACCTCGCCCAAGGCCTTGACCTTGGCCAATATCTGGGATACCTGCTCATCCGTCGACTCGATTCCCAGCTCCTCGAGTCTTTTCTTGATGTAATGGGCGCCGGAATGCTTTCCAAGGATGAGGTGGCGCTTGTTCCCTACCATCTCCGGCGGGATGGACTCGTAGGTCTGAGGGCAGGAGAGCACGGCCGCTACGTGAATGCCCGACTCGTGCGCGAACACGTTGTCCCCGACCAGCGGGTGGTTGCGGCCCAACGGAACCTTGGAGTACGAAGCGACAAGCTCGCAAAGCTCCTTGAGCCTGGATGTATCCACTCCGAGGTCCTTCCCGTATACGAATTTCAGGGTGGCCACGAACTCCTCCAACGGAACGTTGCCCGCCCTCTCCCCAATGCCGTTTACGGTGGTGGCCACCGCCACCGCACCGGCCTTTACCCCTGCCAGGGCGTTCGCCAGTGCCAGCCCGTAATCATTGTGCAGGTGAATCGATACGGGGGTCTGGAAGCGCTTGCGCACCTCCGAGACCATCATGCTTATCGCCTCCGGGGAGGCGCAGCCCACGGTATCGGTGATGCCCAACCTGGCAGCCCCAG
>DATIXC010000241.1:0-2879 GCA_035518995.1 Methanomassiliicoccales archaeon
TTTCTATTAATATTATTTGTCTGGGCCTGGCGAGATTCGAAGTTGAAGCATCGATGCGAAAGCAGTGGCAATAATTAATTCCCCCCTGTAGCAATACCCCTCAAGACTGGTGAATGGATGGGCCCATCTTCGTTGGAGCCATACAGGGAGCGGGTGCGCACCGCTGAGGAAGCAGTGCGAATGATCGCTCGCGGCAAGACCGTCTTCATCGGCACCGCAGCCGGCGAGCCCCAGGCCTTGGTGCGCGAGCTGGCCAGGTTGTCGAGCGAGATGGGGGACAACGAGATCATCCAAGCATTATCGCTCTTCCTCTCCCCGCAACGCGAGGACATGATGAAGTACAACTTCCGCTTCAACGCCCTCTTCGTCGGGCCGGAGGTGCGGCTGGCGGTCAAGGAGGGAAGGGGAGAGTACACGCCCACCCACCTCTCGGAGATGGCCAGCCTTTTCGACGATGGCCTCCTACACATCGACTACGCGCTCATCCAGGTCGCGCCGCCGGACGTAAACGGCAGATGCTCCCTTGGGGTGAGCGTCGACATCACCAAGAGCGCAGCGAAGGCCGCGGACTTCGTTATCGCCCAGGTGAACCCTCAGATGCCCGTGACCTCCGGGGACTCGTACCTCAACGTCAACGACATCGACGCTCTGGTCTGGCATGACGAACCCCTGCTGGAATGGAAGAAGACCGAGGAGGAGCTGGAGTACGTCCAGGCCATAGGCAAGCACGTGGCGGCCCTGGTCGAGGACGGGTGCACCATCCAGGTCGGCTACGGCGCCATACCCGACGCCGTGCTCGCCTATCTGAACGACAAGAAGGACCTGGGCGTGCACACGGAGATGTTCTCGGACGGGCTGATCGACCTCATCGAGAAGGGCGTGATCACCTGCAAGAAGAAGTCCTCTCACCCCGGCAAGGTCCTGGCATCCTTCTCATTGGGCAGCAAGAGGCTCTACGATTACGTCAACGGCAACGACTTCTTCGAGTTCTACCCCTCGACCTACATCAACAGCCCCTGCACCATCCGCGCCAACAAGCACATGGTGGCCATCAACTCGGCCCTGGCCGTGGACATGACGGGGCAAGTGTGCGCCGACCAGCTGGAGCACGAGTTCTACTCCGGCATAGGCGGGCTGGCCGACTTCATGCGCGGCGCCTCCATGTCCAAGGGCGGCAAGGCCATCATCGCCCTGCCCTCGACGGCCGCGGGCGGCAGCATCAGCCGCATCGTCCCCACCCTGCCAGAAGGAAGCGCCGTCACCGTGAACCGCTGCGACGTCCACTACGTGGTCACGGAGTACGGCATCGCGGAGCTGAGGGGGAAGAGCATCGAGCAGAGGTCGCTGGAGCTGATCGAGGTCGCCCACCCCAAGTTCCGCTACACCCTCTTGGAGCAGGCAAAGCAGCTCGGCTACGTCCGGACCACCCTCTCCACCGCGCCTTTCACCGGCAAGCCCTACCCCGTCCAGCTGGAAAGGAGCGTGGTCATCAGCGGCACTCCGGTGCGCCTCCGCCCCCTCAAGCCCACGGACGAGGAGCTGCTGAAAGGCTTCTTCTACTCCCTATCGGAGAAGAGCGTGTACGACCGCTTCATGTCCTACGAGAAGATGATGCCTCGCGAGATCCGCAACCTGATGAACGTCGATTACGGCTCGCGCATGGCCATGGTCGGGCTGGTCCGCAGGGAGGAGGGCCCGGAGATCATCGGAATCGGGACCTTCGACGTCGACCCCGCCACGGGCTGGGCAGAGGTCGCCCTGGCCGTGAGGGACGAGTACCAGAACCTGGGCCTGGGCACCGAACTGTTCCGGAGCCTGATGATCTACGGGAAGGAGCTGGGCCTGAGGGGGTTCACCGCCGAGATCCTCGCGACCAACATCCGCATGATCAACATCTTCCACTTCTCCGGCCTTAAGGTGGAGTCGAAGATGGTGGAAGACGTAATCGCCCTGCGCGCCTTCCTCTGAGCTCACTTTTTCTCGGGCGAGATCCTTCCCTCGATCAGGCGGTCGACGACGGTCGGGTCCGCCAGGGTGCTGGTGTCGCCGATGCTCTCCGTCTCCCCGGAGGCGACCTTCCTCAGGATGCGCCTCATGATCTTGCCGCTGCGGGTCTTGGGCATGCCGTCCGCGAACTGGATGACCTCGGGGGTGGCGATCGGGCCGACGACCTTGCGCACGTGCGCCACCAGGTCCTTCTTCAGCTCCTCGCTGGGCTCCACGCCGGTCTTCAAGGTCACGTAGGCGTAGATTGCCTCGCCCTTGATCTCGTGAGGTATGGGCACGACCGCCGCCTCGGCCACCTTCGGGTGGGAGACCAGCGCGGACTCGACCTCGGCCGCGCCGATGCGGTGCCCCGAGACCTTGATGACGTCGTCCACCCGGCCCATGATCCAGATGTAGCCGTCCGGGTCCTTGCGCGCCCCGTCGCCGGTGAAGTACACACCCTTCCACCTCGTCCAGTAGGTCTCGACGAAGCGAGAGTGCTGGCCGTACACCGTCCTCATTATCCCGGGCCAGGGCTTGGTGATCACCAGATAGCCGCCCTCGTTGGGCGCGGCCTCCGTGCCGTCGTCCTTGAAAATGGCCGGCTCGATGCCGAAGAAGGGCACGGTCGCCGACCCGGGCTTGGTGGTGATGGCACCAGGCAATGGCGTGATGAGGATGCCCCCGGTCTCCGTCTGCCACCAGGTGTCGACGATGGGGCATCTGTCCCTCCCGACGTTGTGATGGTACCAGATCCAGGCCTCGGGATTGATCGGCTCCCCGACCGTGCCCAGCAGCCGCAGGGAGCTAAGGTCCCTGGAGGCTGGCCATTTCTCACCCTCTCTCATCAATGAGCGTATGGCCGTGGGGGCGGTGTAGAAGATGTTGACCTT
>DATIXC010000242.1:0-5227 GCA_035518995.1 Methanomassiliicoccales archaeon
TAATTCGGGAACGCACCCTGTTGCATAGGAATATTCTTTATTCCTGTAGTCATCATCACTTGCGGGGAGCGAATCTCTTGACGACTCAGAGGATGGCCCTGGTTCCTCAGTTGCCAGATTTGGATAAGATAAGGCAGATGAGAAAGCGGCTCAGCTTGTCCCAACGCGAGCTCGCTTCGTTGGCAGGAGTCAGCCAATCATTGATCGCCAAGATCGAGAGGGGCTCCATCGACCCTTCCTACAGCAATGTACGCAAGATACTCATGGCCTTCGAGGAGGTCCTCAGGCGGAGGAAGGTGGAGGGCATGAAGCTCGGCGCTCAGCTGACCGTTGGCGACCTGGCCACGCGGGGCGTGGTGCTCGTGGGGCCCGAGCAGACCGTTGGCGAGTGCGTGGAGCGCATGATGAAGGGGCGCTTCACCCAGTTACCGGTGATGGTCGGGGACAAGGTGGTCGGCGGCATTACCGACGACCGCATCCGCGACTACACCATCGAGGAGACCAGGGCGAACCGCAAGACCTATGACATGGTAATGCAGACCAGGGTGGAGGAGGTCATGATGGACCCATTTCCCATACTCTCTGAGGACACCCCCATCGAGCTCGCTTCCGTGCACCTCCAGAGGGAGGAGGCGGTTCTGGTGTCCAGGAAGGGGCAGATTGTCGGTATCCTCACCAGCGCGGACTTCCTAAATCTAGGTCTGAACCAGTGAGCACTAGGGAGCAGGAGGCATCGCATGATAAGGCACGTGGTGATTTGGAAGTTCAAGGAGAAGGCCGATGGCTACGATCGGATGACCAATTTGGAGAGAGTCAAGGGCGAGCTCGAGGCGCTCCCCAGAAGGATGCCAGGGGTCATTAGGAGCATTGAGGTCGGAATTAACGATCTGGAGAACGGCACCAATTACGACCTCATCCTCATCGCTGATTTCGAAGACCATCGGGCGCTCGAAACCTACCTGAACCATCCTGAGCACCTGAAGGTCGCGGACCTGGTCACGAAGGTCCGTGAGAGCAGGATCGCGGTGGACTACAAGCTCTAGACTCGGTGATTGGCCTGAAGCGGAAGGATCTGGAGATGGCCCTGCAAGAGGTCTGTCCCTTCGCAGACCCGAACCCCACTGACGAGCAGTACCCCACCCCGGCTGGCATCGCGGCGGACATGGTCTTCCTGGCCTATTCGCAGGGGGACATAGATGGGCTCAAGGTCGCGGACCTGGGATGTGGGACGGGGATGCTGGGGATTGCAGCGGCGCTCCTGGGCGCGAGGGAGGTCATCGGCCTGGACAAGGACCCCGCAGCGCTGGATCAGGCGCGAAAGAACGCTCGGGCGCTAGGGGTGAAGGTCAGGTTTTCAGAAGAGGACGTGAGTGAGTTCCATGAGCAGGTCGATACCGTGGTGATGAACCCACCTTTCGGCTCGCAGAAGAAGCATGCGGACCGGCCGTTCCTTGAGAAGGCCATGGAAGTGGCGAAGGTCAGCTATTCCCTGCACAACGCCAGCACCCAGAGCTTCCTTCTCAAGACGATTCCCTCCGCTGGAAGAACCGCGGAAGTACTAAAAAGGTATAAATTGGAAATCCCTCATACCTTCGCGTTCCATAAGAAGGCGAAGCGGGATGTGGAGGTGCTATTGCTCCGCATCCATAAGTACGGTGAATGATGATGATAGAGAAGAGGTCAGTGTTGCCCGGCGAGGAGGTGGCGGAGGCTGAGGAGTACCTTCCCGCGGAGGGCACCTACGAAGAGGACGGCAAGGTCTACGCCGCCACCATGGGCGAATTGGAACTGGACAACGATGAGAAGGTGGCCAGGGTCAAGCCGTTCAACCCCATGGCCGAGCTCAAGCCGGGGGATTTCGTTTTCTGCGCGATCACCGACGTCAAGAGCGTCATGGCCATCTGCGAGGTGGTCGCGATAGAGGGCAGAGAGAGGGAGATAGCAGGTGACACCTCTGGCACAATCCACATCTCCAAGCTTTCCTCCGATTATGTCCAGGACGCGGGCCGAGAGGTCAGGCCGAGCGACATCATCAGAGCGAAGGTGATACAGGCCAAGCCCTCGGTGCAGCTGACGACCGCAGGCCCGCATCTAGGCGTGGTCAAGGCCCTATGCAAGAGATGCCGGGCACCATTGGTCCGAAAGGACAAGGGGCTCTACTGCAACAACTGCGAGCGCAACGAATCACGTAAGATAGCTGACGATTACGGCGACATCGAGTTCTGAGCCCAAGAGCTCATTTCTCGGCACGAAAATCCGAAGATAAAATCTATATCGCTATAAATGGAATGGAAAGGTGGAGAGAGGATGGCAAAGAGCAACGAAGACCTGTCTCGCGAGATCGCCGAACTGAAGAACGAACTCAAGCAGATGCGCGAGATCGTCAATATGCTTTTCAGCATTATCATTGAGTCCGAGGAGGATGACGAGGAGTACGCCCCATACCCAGGGCTCGGGTCCTCGGACAACCTCCGCCTGAACAATTGAGCAAACCACTTCGACCTCTTCATCAACTTAGTTAAGAGAGCTCGACCATGCTCACCTTCGAGGCTAGCATGCAGGTCATCTGTCTCTTGTCGGGCGGCATAGATTCCCCCGTGGCGGCTTACATGCTCGCCGAACGTGGGGCTGAGGTCGTGCTTCTGCACATGGACAACCGCCCCTATGCCGACGAAGCGGCTACCGGGAAGATCGACCGCCTGCGAGGGCAATTGGAATCAGCCATCGGCAGGAGGGTGAGGCTCTTCGTGGCCCCGCACGGTCCGAACCAGGAGATCTTCTCCAAGCTGTGCTCGCCCGCCTACCAATGCGTACTGTGCAAGAGGACCATGCTCCACGTGGCCAAAGAGCTGGCCTTGAGGATCGGCGGGGAGGCCATCGTCACCGGCGAGTCCTTGGGGCAGGTCGCCTCGCAGACGCTGCACAATCTCAGGGTGGAGTCCCATGAGCTGGATTTCCCGGTCCTCCGACCTTTGATCGGTCTGGACAAGATCGAGATAGAGGCCCTGGCCAAGAGGATCGGGACCTATGAGATTTCCATCGCCAACCCCTCGCCTTGCGCCATTGTCCCCAGGCACCCGATAACCATGTGCAGGCTCGATGACATGATGTCCCAGCAGTCGAAGGTGGACTTCTATGGCATGGTGAGGACCGCAGCCAGCCAGGCCGAAGAGTTTCAAATCTCATCGTACAGGTAGCAGTTGAGCCGCCTGGATGGGTCGTAGAGCATGTCCATCGTCACCCGGTCGATGTACCTTGCCTGGATCCTGCTGACATAAAGAGTGTTCTCGCCCACCTGGACCTGAAGATCAGAGTCCTTAGGCGGCTTGATCTCGGTGGGGAGTATGACCGGACCCGAGCAATCCGTGGACACCCTGAAGTCCTTGTGGCATCTCTTGATGTACTCTATTACCTCTGGGTCGACCTCGATCTCGCTCATTCGCAGCCCGATGAAATCGCTTCGACATATTTATTTTTATCCTGTTAACCCGAATCGAATTCAAGCTATCTATCTAATCGAAGTCCGACCAAGGCTTTGATAGTACTGTGTCGCAAAGGACGAACTGGAACATGCCAGATCCCTTCACAGTGCGGTCGTCCTCTTTGGACGTATGGCTACTTCAGGGACTTCAGGAAGGCGTCGATGTTCATGGCGGCCAGCGTGGTGGTCTCCAGGCTCCCCCTCGACCCGAGCTCGACCATAACTTTGGCCACCGTCTCATTATCCGGCGCCTCCAGTATGGTCAGGAAATCATACTTGCCGAGGAGGGCGTATTGCCTCAGGACCTTGGCCCCCATCTTCTCGATCTCTTTGTTAACTTCCTTCAACCGTTCCGGTTTGCTCTTCAGGGTCTTCCGACCCTCCGCCGTGAGGCGGGACAGGACCACGAATTCGGACAATCTCCTCACCCTGTTTGAATCTGAGCCCTTCGAATATAATCCTTGTGCATCCATCGATGCAGGGACCACGAGCGGCCGCGGGGGATTCCAGCTTCGCAAGGTCTGGAGCATTGGAGTTGAACCTCGAACTAGTCCCATGCTAACTCTACGGACGGTCTAGGAAAGATTATTGTCCAGCAACGGCCTCGAGTCCCTGGCTTCATATGGACTACGTGCTCGACACCTCCGCCCTTTTCTCCATGCAGGACCTCCCATCTGATGCCAGATGCTTCACCACCCCAGGCGTCCTGAGGGAGCTTGAGAAGTATGGCGACAGGCGTGCGGAGCTGTGGGGGGACATGCTTACGGTCTCCGAACCCACCGCGGAAAGCCTGCGCAAGGTCAGGGAGGCTTCCTCCAGGACCGGCGACAGTACTCGCCTCTCCCCCACCGACATCGAGGTGCTGGCCTTGGCCTTGGAGCTCGGTGCTCAGGTCCTGAGCGACGACTATTCCCTGCAGAACCTCGCCGCCTATCTCGGCGTTCCTTT
The DNA here is from genome assembly GCA_035518995.1 of Methanomassiliicoccales archaeon. Lineage (GTDB taxonomy): Archaea > Thermoplasmatota > Thermoplasmata > Methanomassiliicoccales > UBA472 > JAJRAN01. The sequence continues at coordinate 4,430 of DATIXC010000242.1, forward strand.
CAGGCCCATCGGCCTTAAGGGCATCAAGGACGTGAGGAGATGGCGCTGGCGTTGCGTCGGGTGCGGCAGGGTCTTCGAAAAGGAGATGAGGGAATGCCCCGTCTGCGGCTCCAGGCTCAAATCGACGCTCTCAAGGAAGGACTGACTGGCAGCGGATGGCCCTGCCCATGCGTCTCGGCCCCAGGAACCTCATGGCCTGCTCCAGGCGCCATTGGGAGCCGAACGCGAGCATGGCGAGGCGCTTCGTGCCGACCGCGGTCCTTAGAGGGCCGCCCACCTGCTGTCGCCACCTCCTCTCGTACTCCAACAGGTCCGCCCTGCCCTTCGCATGCATGGAGGCCACCTCCCCGGCGATCCTCCCGCAGATCATGGCGATGGGTATGCCGCCCCCGTTGACCGCCATCACCTGGCCCGCGGCGTCGCCGACCACCATGGCGTTCCCTTTGACGGTGGTCGGGATAGGCCCGGACATCGGCACCAGCTTCCCGTTCAGCTTACCAGCTTCCAAGGGGCGCTGCTTTAGGAACTCCCGCCAGTAGAAGTTGAGGTCGCCCCGCGCGTAGCGCTCCGAGTACCCCAGGCCGACGTTGGCGCCCTCCTTCTTGGGGATGACCCAGGCGTAGCCGCCAGGGGCGACGTTTCCGAAGTACATCTCCGGCACCGGTTCGAAGTCCCCCTTGGCGAAGGCGGCCGCGGCTGGACAGAGGTCCCATGACCTCTCCAGTCCCAGGGACTTGGCCACCACGGAGAGGGGCCCGTCCGCCCCGACGATCACCTTGGCATGGACGTTGCCCATCG
>DATIXC010000243.1:0-25210 GCA_035518995.1 Methanomassiliicoccales archaeon
CTGGCCTGGGAAAAGGCACTGTGGCTCAGCAGGTCCTCCAACTCGACCTTCGAGCCCTTGACGAACTCCGAGGCCCCTCTGAGGAAGGGGTATCGGGCGTATTCCCTGACGTCCATCGCCTCAAGCAAACGCCTGGCGCCAGATAAAGGCCTCGCTTAATCAAAGGCTATGAACGGGGCGATGACGTCGGCGATCCCCTCCTCGTCCAAGTTGGTCCGGAGGGACTCAAGGTCCCGGAAGGGCCGGCCCCGCAGGATGCGGATGGCGCGCCTCTTCCCGACCTGGGGCAGCGACTCTAGGGCCGCCAATGGGCACCTGTTGACCAGGAGGGGATGCTCCACCGCGGTGATGCTGCGATATCCCCAATCCACCACCATGCAATCCAAGAATTTCCCGATCTGGATGGGGTAATTGAAGCCCACGAGGAGCGGGTAGGTCCCGATCTGCCTCCCGTACGTCCGATTCCCCTCTCTCAATTCGGTGTAGACCCGTGTCAACCTGGTGCCCACGGGGACGATGTCCCTGAGCATCGGGGCGTCGATCTCCTCTCTTACCGACTCCTTGAACCTCAGGAACTGGGAATGATTGATCCTCCCGTGGAACTCACGCCTGATGCCGCTCACCTGGCGCACGTTGATCCGGCGTAGCCAGAGCCCCTCCGCCCTAACCTGCCTCAGGAATTCCAGGTTCAATTGGGCGGTCCTGGGTCCTTCGCCATCCAGGCCGATGATGAAGTTGAGGCCCGGGAGTAGTTTGGGGAGGCCGGTCGGCCCCCTCTCCCTCCCAGCGTGATTGATGAGCCTCACCGCCTCGAGAACCTGGTCCGGGTTGGCGTTCAGGTTGTTCGCCTCTACCACCGCGGGATCGGCGCTCTCCATCCCCAAGGCCAGGATGTTCCCGCTCGTGCAGTGCTCGACCACGCTCTTTAGGATCTCGCTCGATTCTTCAGGATGGGCGGCCATCACGGCCGGATTGGCGTTGTCCAGGTGCAGGACGTCTACCCCGAGCGCGTCGATCCCCGACAGCAGTTCCTCGACCCTTGCAGGGTTGGGGCGGGGCGTCTCCGTTCCATCTGCCCGCGCCAGGTAGGAGATGAAGCATGTCTGGGCGCCCAGCCGGAAGTTCCTCACCCCCAAGGAACGCAGCTCCTTGACCTCGGCTATGATGTCCCTGGGCATGCGGTGGGCGGGCCTTCCTTTCAGCGGCTCCACGCAGAAGGAGCATCCACCGCTGGCGAATCGGACGCATCCCCTGTAGGTCTCGATCTCGGCTATCAGCGGCTGAGGGAAGTCGGGGTGGAGGGTGATGCTGCTTGCACCTTTGAGGAGCCAACGGTTCCATTCCAGCAGGGTCCTCCATCTGTCCTTGGTCTCTCCCCTGGTCAAGAGATCGAACGTGCTTGCCGCCGCATCGCGCTTGGCCACATGCTCGAAGAGCCCTTGGTACCTTCCGCTCTCGAGTGCCGCCGGCCCTCCCAGCAGCCTCTCACCCTCGAACCGGGAAGCGACCGCTGCGACCTCCCTGGATGAGGCCGGCATCCCTCGCAGGTAGCGACCCGGGACCGCGCATCCAGCTAGGACCACGAGAAGGTCTCCCCTCGCCTGCGCTCCTTTTCTTATCATATCTATGGACAGGAGCTCGACATCGGAGCCGGCGTCGATGGCGGCTCCCACGACGCCACGCACATGTGGTGAGCTATAAGGGGGGACCCCGAGCGAGGCTGGCTCATCGATATAACCGTCCAAGACAAGGACTCTCGCCATCTGAGCCTAGCATCGTTCAACGGCTATTAACAGCCTCGCCGCAGGGCAGGTAATTAAAATGATGACATCTTATTAAATTGCGCTGTTTCTGGAGCCGAGTGACAATAGCATTGAATGCCTGGAAGCGGCCGTTCGAGACTTCGACCGAGTGCAACTGTGAACCGTGATATCTATACGCAATGCGCTCGGCCAGTCCCCTTCTATCAACCTATAAATATCCGGCTCAGGGCTAGGAAGGACAGCGATCGAAGGTGGTCCAATTGGATGCCGCTTCAAGGAAGAAGGCCGAGCCCTCCGCTCCCATAGAAGAAGAGGCGGACGAGCGACTGCGCAAGGCCAACGAGCCCTCGCGCCTAGCCATCAAGTACCATTCCTTCTATGCGGGGAAGATGGAGACCGTGGCGAAGTGCCCGGTAAGGAGCATAGACGACTTCGCCATCTGGTACACCCCGGGCGTGGCGGAGCCGTGCAAGGCCATCGCCAAGGACCCCTCCCTGGTATTCGAATATACCTGCAAATGGAACACCGTGGCCGTGGTCTCCGATGGCACGAGGGTCCTGGGCCTGGGGGACATCGGCCCTCAGGCCGGCCTCCCGGTCATGGAGGGCAAGGCCCTGCTGTTCAAGTACCTGGGCGGCGTCGACGCCGTGCCGATTTGCCTCGGGACCAAGGACCAGGAACAGATCATCCAGGCCGTCAAATGGATATCACCCTCCTTCGGGGGCATCAACCTCGAGGACATCTCCCAGCCCAAGAGCTTCACCATCCTCGACCGCTTGAGGCATGAGCTGGACATCCCCGTTTGGCACGACGACCAGCAAGGGACCGCCACCATCGTGCTGGCGGGACTGATCAACGCCCTCAAGCTGGTCGGCAAGAAGATGGGCGAGGTCAAGGTGGCCATGATCGGCGCAGGTTCGGCGAACATAGCCATAGCGAGGATCATCATCGCCGCCGGGGTGGACGTGCGCAATATCACCATGACTGACTCGCACGGCATCCTCACGCCCTCCCGCAAGGACATCGAGCAGGAGTACCATGAGAAATGGTACATGGCGACCCATTCCAACGCGGAAGGCAAGGAGGGCAAGGACGCCGAGGCCATGGTAGGAGCCGACGTCGTCATAGCCGCGTCCCGGCCGGGCCCGGGGGTGATCACCAAGGGCATGGTCAGGTCCATGGCGAAGGGGCCGATCGTCTTCGTCACCGCCAACCCCGTCCCTGAGATATGGCCCTGGGAGGCCCTTGAGGCGGGCGCCAGCATCGTGGCCACGGGTCGCTCGGACTTCCCCAATCAGGTCAACAACTCGCTGGTCTTCCCAGCCGTGTTCCGGGGGGCTTTGGACGTGCGCGCGACGCACATCACCGACGAGATGTGCCTGGCCGCCGCAAGCGAGCTGGCATTGGTGGCCGAGGAGGACGGGCTGAGGCCGGGTCGGATCGTTCCATCGATGGCGGACTGGGAGGCCTTCCCACGCGAGGCGGCGGCCATCGGCATGAAGGCCATCGAGCAGGGCCTGGCCAGGAAGAGGTTCTCCCGCCAGGAGCTCCTGGAAAGGGCGAGGGACATCATCGACCGGTCCATGCGCGAGACCAGGACGATGATGGAGAAAGGGTTCATCAGGCCGATTCCTGGTGAATAGGGATCGTAAAAGCGAAGGAGGCGTCTCAGATCAGCGTCAAGCCCGTGTTCTCGACGCTCTGGATGCCTTCGATGGAGCGCAACCTCTCCTCTAGCGCCTCCATGACGTTGTTGGCATCGTCCATGACAACAATGAGCTCCAGCATCTTGAGGCCGAAGGCGAAGGGCTTCACCTCCGCCTTGTAGGGCTGGGCGCCTTCGGGGAGCATGCCGGGGATCCGCTCCTTCAGCCCTTCCATGTCGAACGCGGTATCCTCTGGCAGGATGGTGTAGGTGGCCGCGACCTTTCCCATGTTGCCCACCTAGGGTCCAGAGAATCCGCACTTGGCGCAGACGTAGGTTACACTCTGGTCACGGCAGTTGGGGCATCGCCCGATCTCGGTCTTGCCGCAGTTGGGGCAGAGGAAGAAGGTCGTGCTCTTTCCGATCAACCTCACCCCGCAGGAGCTGCAAATCTTCTCGTTTTCCATGGCGTTCGCCGAGGCAGGATTATGCTTCTCATATTTATACGTGAGTGGAATGCGGCGCCAAACTATGGATGGCCAGGAGCTACGGACAAATGGCGCGTCCATGGATGCTCCGACGGTTAGGCGTTACGGTGCGGTTATCAGAGTGCGATAACGTCAGGGGACCCGGCAAGGTCCTCCCCCCCCGGGTCCGGGCCTGCACCAGGGGGTTGCTTGCCAAGCTTTAAATAATGGTACTCTTTTCTGGCAAATCCGCATCGCCGGAGACCACTTACCAAGGGCCCGTAGCTCAGCTAGGTAGGACGTTCGCGAGAGCTAGCGTCCCTAGAAAGAGCACCTGGCTTTTAACCAGATGGTCCGGGGTTCGAAAGCCATCGGGAAAACCGAGGGGCCGAAAGTCCCCGCGGGCCCGCCTTGGAAAAGGGTGAGGGGCACATGGAAGGCACAAACGCGAAATCCAACATTCGATGCATTTTTATAAGGCCACTACATAGTAGAAAGAACGGTCCGGTACGAGGGGCGAGGTGATTTTCGTGGATGAGGATGTCCAGTTCAACGTATTTTGTCACGATTTGGTGCCAGCGCACTACCTGTTAAGCGAGGAGGAGGTCAAGAAGGTCTTGGCGGAGCTCAAGGTCGACAAGGACCAGCTCCCGAAGATCCGCAGGAGCGACCCCTGTATAAGGCTCCTCGACGCCCTGGAGCAGGAGAACAACCGGCCGGCGATAAAGGAGGGGCGCGTGGTCAAGGTCGTCCGCAAGTCCCCCACCTCCGAGATTGCGATCGCATACCGCTTGGTCATAAGAGGGTGAGTCTCTTGCGCGATTTGGTAGAGCTCTACTTCAAGGAGAGGAGCATCGTCAACCATCACATCTCCAGCTTCAACGACTTCCTCTCCACCATGGACAACCCGAACAGCCGAATGCAGAGCATCGTCGACAACCTGCGCGTGTCCGCCGAGGACGTGGACCGGGGCATCATCCGCCTGGACCCGGAGAAGACGGACGGCAAGATCGTGGAGATCCGCGTGGGCAGGAAGCGCGACGAGAAGACCGGGCTGACCGACACCCACTCCAAGCCCACGGTCCGCATCAAGCTGCCCGAGATACGCGAGGCCAACGGCTACGTGCACGACCTCACCCCCATGGAGGCCAGGCTGCGCAACCTGAACTACCTGGCCCCGGTGTTCATAGACTTCACGGTCATCGAGGACGGCATCGAGAAGGAGCCGGAGCAGGTGCACATCGGCGACCTGCCCATCATGGTCAAGTCCAAGCGCTGCACCCTCTACAAGGAGAACATGGAGGAGGAGCGCGAGCTGAGCGAGGAGGAGTACCGCATGAAGCTCATCTCCAAGGGCGAGGACCCCATGGACCCGGGCGGGTACTTCATCATCGGGGGCACGGAGCGAGTCCTCATCACCCTAGAGGACCTCGCGCCCAACCGCGTCATGGTCGAGATCAACGAACGCTACGGGACCAAGCTGGAGGTCGCCAAGGTCTTCTCCCAGAAGGAAGGGCACCGGGCCCTGACCCTGGTGGAGAAGAAGCGCGACGGCATGCTCATGGTCACCGTGCCCGCCGCCTCCGGTCAGATACCGCTGGTGGCGCTCATGAAGGCCTTGGGCATGGAGGCGGACGAGGAGATCTTCAACGCCATAGTCTCCACCGAGGACATGTCCAACATCGTCTACGCCAACATCGAGGAATGCCAGGATAAGAAGCTCTACCCGCCCAACGGCATCTTCACCACCGACGACGCCATCCTCTACCTGGAGAGGAAGTTCGCCACCGGGCAGGCGAAGGAGTACCGGCAGAAGAAGGTGGAGAGCATCATCGACCGCTCCCTCCTGCCCCACCTGGGCGACGTCAGGGAGGACCGGATGAAGAAGGCCATCTTCCTTGGGCGCATCGCACGCTCCGTCCTCGAGCTCTCCCTGGGCAAGAGGAAGGAGGACGACAAGGACCACTACGCCAACAAGCGTCTGAAGCTCGCTGGCGACCTCATGGAGGACCTGTTCCGCGTCGCGTTCACCAACCTCATGAAGGACCTCAAGTACCAGCTGGAGAGGTCGTACGCTCGCAAGAAGGACCTGCGCATCTCCTCGGCCATCAGGCCCGACCTGATGACGCACCGCCTGCTCCACGCCCTGGCGACGGGCAATTGGGTGGGCGGGAGGGCCGGCGTCTCCCAGCTGCTGGACCGGACCTCGAACATGTCCACCCTCTCCCATCTGAGGAGGATAACCTCGTCCTTGACAAGGTCGCAGCCCCACTTCGAGGCGCGAGACCTGCACCCGACCCAATGGGGCCGGCTGTGCCCGAACGAGACCCCCGAGGGCCAGAACTGCGGCCTGGTCAAGAACGCCGCATTGATCATCGACGTCTCCGAGGGATTCCCCGAGGAGGACGTGGCCTACATGCTCAAGGAGCAGGGCGTCAAGGACGTCAAGAGCCCGCCGGTCGGGACCCGCGTCTACGTCAACGGCGACCTCAAGGGCATAAGCGACCGACCGCAGGAGCTGGTGATGGAGATCCGCCAGAGGCGCCGCATCGGCCTGCTCTCGCACGAGATCAACGTCCGCTACGACCGCGAGATGGACGAGGTCATCATCAACTGCGACGAGGGACGCCTGCGCCGGCCCCTCCTCGTGCTCAAGGGAGGGCGCACCGTCCTCACCCGCAAGCACATGGAGGACATCCGCGAAACCAAGTCCCACTGGTCCAACCTCATCCACGAGGGCGTCATCGAATGGCTGGACGCCGAGGAGGAGGAGGACACCTACATAGCCGTGGACCCGTACCAGACACCAGTGCGCTGCAACAGCTGCTCCACCGCTCTCTCCCCGACCGACCTGGACTGGATGAACCCGGGCACCCCGGACCGCGAAGCCATAGTGAGGTGCAAGCACTGCGGTGCGGACCTCAAGGCGCCATTCCTCATGTCCACGGAGCACACCCACATGGAGGTGGACCCGATGGTCATCCTGGGATGCTGCTCCGGCCTCGTGCCCTATCCCGAGCACAACTCCTCACCGCGCGTGACGATGGGCTCCGGCATGGCCAAGCAGTCGCTCGGACTCGCCTCCAGCAACTACCGCCGCCGCCCCGACACCCGCGGGCACATCATGCACTACCCTCAGAAGCCCATGGTCCAGACCAGCACCATGAAGTTCGTGGCCTTCAATGAGCGGCCGGCCGGTCAGAACTTCGTCGTCGCCGTGCTTTCCTATCACGGATACAACATGGAGGACGCGCTCATCCTCAACAAGGCCTCGGTGGACCGCGGCCTGGGCCGCAGCACGTTCATGAGGACCTACCGCGCCGAGGAGCGCCGCTACCCCGGAGGCCAGGAGGACCACTTCGAGATCCCGTCGCCGGACGTGCGCGGGGCCCGGGCGGACCTCTCCTACGGTAGCCTGGGCGAGGACGGCCTGATCTCACCGGAGACCGCCGTCCTGGGCGGGGACGTCCTGATCGGAAAGACCTCGCCCCCGAGGTTCCTGGAGGAGGAGACGGACTTCCTGACGCCGCAGAAGCGCAGGGAGACCTCAATCACCTGCAGGCCGGGCGAGACCGGCTGGGTGGACAGCGTCATGCTCACCGAGAGCGAGAACGGCTCCCGCCTGGTGAAGGTCAAGGTGCGCGACGAGCGCGTCCCCGAGCTAGGGGACAAGTTCGCCTCCAGGCACGGGCAGAAGGGGGTCGTCGGGCTCATCGTCCCGCAGGAGGACATGCCCTTCACCTGCGACGGCGTAATGCCGGACCTGGTAATCAACCCGCACGCCATCCCGTCGCGAATGACCGTCGCCCACGTCCTGGAGATGATCGGGGGCAAGGTGGGTTCCATGGAGTCCCGCTCCATCGACGGCACGCCCTTCTCCGGGGAGCGCGAGGAGGCGATCCGCGAGTCGCTGGTCAAGAACGGCTTCATGCACACCGGCAAGGAGGTCATGTACGACGGCCTGACCGGCAAGATGATCCAGGCCGACATCTTCACCGGCGTCATCTACTACCAGAAGCTGCACCACATGGTCTCGGGCAAGATGCACGTGCGCTCCCGCGGCCCGGTGCAGATACTCACCAGGCAGCCGACCGAGGGGCGCTCCAGGCAAGGAGGCCTCAGGTTCGGGGAGATGGAGCGCGACTGCCTGATCGGCCACGGCGCGGCCATGGTCATCAAGGACCGCCTGCTGGACGAGTCCGACGGCACCTTCCAATACGTCTGCGGCAACCCCGGGTGCGGGCACATCGCCATCCTGGACCGCCGCGGCGCCCTTAAGTGCCCGGTCTGCGGCAACAACACCAACGTGCACCTGGTGCAGACGTCCTACGCCTTCAAGCTGCTCTTGGACGAGCTGCTGTCGCTAGGGGTCGCCATGCGCCTACAACTGGAGGATTTGCGATGATGCGAGGGGTCTCTAAGCGGATAGGCTCCATCAAGTTCGCCTGCCTGTCGCCCGACGAGATACGCAAGATGTCAGCCACCAAGATCATCACCGCGGACACCTACGATGATGATGGCTTCCCGATCGACATGGGCCTGATGGACCCCCACCTGGGCGTCATCGAGCCCGGCCTGAGGTGCAAGACCTGCGGGCACAAGGTCGACGAGTGCCCCGGCCACTTCGGGCACATCGACCTGGCCATGCCGGTGATCCACGTCGGCTACGTCAAGGAGATCAAGAAGCTTCTCCAGTCGACCTGCTCGGTGTGCGGCCGACTCCTCCTCACCGAGGAGCAGGCTCGCGAGTACAAGGAGCAGATGGAGTCGATGGAGGAGCTCGGGCACGACGTGATCGACGTCCGCCTGGTCTCCAAGGACACGGCCAAGGACGCCGCCTCCAGGCAGATCTGCCCCCACTGCGGCGCCGAGCAGAAGAAGATCACCCTGGACAAGCCGACCACCTTCCGCGAGGACGGCCACAAGCTCACGCCGAAGGAGGTGCGCGAGCGCATGGAGCGGATACCGGACAACGACCTGGAGCCGTTGGGCATCGACCCCGCCTCCTGCCGCCCCGAGTGGATGGTGCTGATGGCCCTGCCGGTGCCGCCCGTGACCGTGCGGCCGAGCATCACCCTGGAGTCCGGCGACCGCTCCGAGGACGACCTCACCCACAAGCTGGTGGACGTGCTGAGGATCAACCAGAGGCTGCGCGAGAACCGCGACGCGGGGGCGCCCCAGCTCATCGTCGAGGACCTCTGGGAGCTGCTCCAGTACCATGTAACGACCTACTTCGACAACCAGACCTCGGGGATACCCCCCGCCAGGCATCGCTCCGGGCGTCCATTGAAGACGCTGGTGCAGCGCCTGAAGGGCAAGGAGGGGAGGTTCAGAAGCAACCTCTCCGGGAAGCGCGTCAACTTCTCCGCCCGTACCGTCATCTCCCCCGACCCGGCCCTGTCCATAAACGAGGTCGGGGTCCCGGAGGAGGCGGCGCGCGAGCTAACCGTTCCGGTCAACGCCACCAAGGCCAACCTGGCGGTGCTCAAGGAAATGGTCAAGCGCGGAGTCACCCCCAGGGCCAACGACAAGTACGTACCAGGGGTGAACTACGTCATCCGCCCGGACGGGAGGCGCATCAAGGTCACCGACAAGAACGCCGAGACCGTGGCCGAGGGCGTGGACGTGAACTTCGTGGTGGAGAGGCAGCTGCAGGACGGGGACATCGTGCTCTTCAACCGGCAGCCCTCGCTGCACCGCATGTCCATGATGGCCCACACCGTCAGGGTCATGCCGGGCAAGACGTTCCGTCTCAACCTCTGCGTCTGCCCACCCTACAACGCCGACTTCGACGGCGACGAGATGAACCTGCACGTGCTGCAGTCCGAGGAGGCGCGGGCCGAGGCCCAGATACTGATGAAGGTGCAGGAGCACATCCTCTCGCCGAGGTTCGGCGGGCCGGTCATCGGGGCCATCCACGACCACATCACCGGCACGTTCATGCTCACCCACCGCAACCCCTCTTTCACCAAGAACGAGACGCTCTTCATGCTCGCCAGGGTCAACCACAAGCCCCTGCCCGAACCTATCAAGCAGAAGTCGGGCGAGGAGAGGTGGACCGGCAAGCAGCTCTTCTCGCTCATCCTGCCGGACGACCTGGACCTGACGTTCAAGTCCTCCATCTGCCGCAAGTGCAACGTATGCCAGAAGGAGAAGTGCGACCTGGACGCCTTCGTCAAGATACGGAGGGGCGTCCTGCTGCACGGCACCATCGACGAGAAGGCCATCGGCTCCTTCAAGGGCAAGATCTTGGACAAGATCTCGCGCGACTACGGCGCCGACCGGGCCCGCGAGTTCCTGGACAACGTCACCAGGCTGGCCATCGGGGCCATCATGGTGCACGGGTTCACCACCGGCATCGACGACGAGGACATACCCGAGGAGGCCACCCGGCAGATCGAGGAGATGCTGAACGACGCCACCTCGCGCGTGGACCAGCTGGTGGAAGCGTACCGCAACGGCGAGCTGGAGCAGATGCCCGGCCGCTCCATGGCGGAGACGCTGGAGGTCGAGGTCATGAAGGTGCTGGGCAAGGCCCGTGACGAGGCCGGGCAGATCGCCGGCCGGCACCTCGGCCTCGAGAACAGCGCGGTCATCATGGCCCGCTCCGGGGCCAGGGGCAGCATGCTCAACCTGTCGCAGATGGCGGGCTGCATCGGGCAGCAGGCCGTCCGAGGCGAGCGCCTTTCGAGGGGCTATTGGAACCGCACCCTGCCGCACTTCAAGCAGGGCGACCTGGGCGCTCAGGCCAAGGGGTTCGTCATACACTCCTACAAGTCGGGGCTCTCACCGACGGAGTTCTTCTTCCACTCCATGGGAGGGCGCGAGGGCCTGGTCGACACCGCTGTTCGTACCTCCAGGTCGGGGTACATGCAGCGCCGGCTGATCAACGCCCTGGAGGACCTCAAGCTCAAGCAGGACGGGACGGTGCGCAACACCGCGGACTCCATCATCCAGTTCAGGTACGGGGACGACGGCGTGGACCCCGCCCGCTCGGTCCAGGGGGACCCGATAGACATCGAGGACATCCTGAACGAGGTGCTGGGCGAGGAGGCCGAGCTCCTGGCGAGGGTGGAGGACCGCAAGGTCGTCTCCTACGCCACCACCGAGAAGGACCTGATGGAGACCGAGGGCGAGGACTTCGAGGGCGAGGAGTCGGAGGAGCCCGACTTCGAAGGGGGAGGTGAGGAGTGATGGCCAAGAAGGACACGATCAACTCCATAATGAAGCTGGGACTGGACGAGGAGAAGGCCACCAAGCTCGCAGACCACTACGGGGCCAAGCAGAAGGCGGTGTCCGCGCCCGAGGACGAGCTCAAGAAACTGGGGCTCAACCAGGACGACATCAGGTCGCTCCGCGGCACCAAGGTCGACAGCCGAAGGGCTCCGGCCAAGAAGGGCTCCAAGAAGAAGGAGCCGGCGGTCGAGCGCAAGAAGATCGAGGTCATCATCCCTGACAAGACCCCCAAGCCCTCCCAGCTGGAGGAGAAGATGCGCAAGATGGTCAAGGACATGAAGCTCAACCTGCCGCACGCGGTGGTCAAGACCGTCGCCGACCGCATCGAGGGCATCGACGTCCCCGAGGACCGCGTCAAGAAGATACTCAAGCGGGCTTACGAGCGCTATGCCGAGCACCAGATGGACCCCAACGAGAGCGCGGGCATCATCGCCGCGCAGTCCATCGGAGAGCCGGGCACGCAGATGACCATGCGTACCTTCCACTACGCGGGCGTGGCCGAGATCAACGTCACCCTCGGCCTGCCCCGGCTCATCGAGATCGTGGACGCCAGGAGGGTGCCCTCCACGCCCATGATGGAGATCCACGTCATGACGGACTTCGCCAAGGACGTGGAGGACGTGCGCAAGATCGCCTCCAACATCGAGATGACCTCGGTGGTGGACGTCGCCTCCATCGAGACCGACATCGTGAACATGAAGGTCCTAGTGAACCCGGACGAGCGCAAGATGGCGCAGAAGGGCATAACCGTGGAGGAGATCCAGAGCGAGCTGGTCAAGACCCGTGGGTTGAAGGGGCTGGTGGAGAGGGACGGCGACAGGATCGTCATCTCCTCCGACGAGCCGTCCTTCAAGAAGCTGCAGCGCATCATCGACGACGTCAAGGACCGCAAGATCAAGGGCATCGACGGCATCAAGCGCGCCATCATCCGCAAGCTCGGCGAGGGCTACGTCATCTACACCGAGGGCAGCAACCTCGCCCGGGTCCTGGACCAGGAGGGCGTGGACAAGAGCAAGACCTCCACCAACGCCATCCAGGAGATATACGAGGTGCTCGGGGTGGAGGCCGCCAGGAACTCCATCATGAACGAGGCGTTCCGCACCCTGGACGAGCAGGGGCTGAACGTGGACATCCGCCACATCATGCTGGTCGCGGACCTCATGACCAACGACGGCGACGTGAAGGCCATCGGGCGCCATGGCATATCCGGCCGCAAGTCCTCCGTACTGGCGAGGGCCGCGTTCGAGATCACCGCCGTGCACCTGCTGCACGCCGCCCTTACTGGCGAGGAGGACCACCTCGACGGCGTGGCAGAAAACATTATAGTGGGGCAGCCTGTTACGCTCGGCACCGGGGCCGTCAACTTGGAGTACAAACCAGTTAAGCGGGGGCAGACCAATGATTGATATCGGAAGGGCATTGAAGACCGCCGTGCAGACCGGCAAGGTCGTGTTCGGCGTGCAGCAGGCTGAGAAGGCCGTGAGGAATGGAGAGGCGAAGATGGTGGTCATCTCCGCGAACTGCCCCAGTCAGTTCCTGAGGGCGACGACCTCTGTGCCGGTGAGGACTTACGAGGGCACCAACATGGAGCTCGGGGCCTTGGCGGGAAAGCCGTTCTCGGTGTCCGCGGTGGCGGTCATCGACAAGGGCACCTCCAACATACTTTCGCTGTGATCCTCATGCCAGAAGTGAAGCTTACCGAGGACACCCTGCGTTACATCACCCTCTTCGAGAACGTCACCAAGACGCACGTCAAGGACTGCATGGAGACGGAGGAGAAGCTGGTCTTCGTGGTGGAGCCGGGTCAGGCCAACCGGGCCGTGGGCAAGGCGGGGGAGAACGTCATCCACCTCAAGAACACCACGGGCAAGAACATCCAGGTTATCGAGTACTCCGACGACGCCGAGCAGTTCATCAAGAACGTCTTCTACAACTACGGCGTGCAGAGCGTGGTGCTGGAGAACCGCGGCAACATCGTGCACGCCACCGTGACCGTGGACCCCAAGGTCAAGGGCCGGGCGATCGGCAAGAACGGGCGCAACCTCAAGATCGCCAGGGACATCGTGGCCCGGCACCACAACGTGCAAAGCATCATCGTGGCCTAGGCAGGGCTCAAGCCCTCCTCTTTCTTCCTTTCCTACGGACCGGCTCGCGCTCCACCTCAAGATGGTCAGCCGTGGGATACTCCTCGACGATGAAGGAATCAAACGGCAGCTGGCCTTCCAGCTCCCTCAGGACCCAGGGCGCCACCTCAAGCCTGCTCCTCGGCTCGTCCCAATGGAGCAGGTCATCGGGGACGCCATGGGCCTCCCTAAGAAGCTCGGCCGCCCCCTTCGCATCCTCACCGCCCACCACGCCCTTGATGAGGGTGCCCTCGTCGGTGATCACGTCCCACCTCCTGGCCACGCTCTTGGCCCTGCGCCGGAGACGGTTGCGCAGCTGGACCGAGTCCTTGAAGGAGGAGGAGCAATAGTGGATCGGGATGCTCACGGCCAGCCCGAGCATCTTGAGGGCCAGCTCCTCGCTCCCCTCGGCGGCGGAGGAGATATCGTCCTTAACGCGCAGTCCCTTGCGCTCGAGCGCCCGGTAGTTGGTCTCGGAGAACTCGAGCTCGTTCAGGTTGACGAAGTCCAGGCCAATGGAGTCGGCGTAGCGGATCAATGCCTCCGTGGCCGCCTCGTTCCCAGGCAGGGCAGGGACCTCCAGACCGACCGACATCTTCAAGCCTTCCACCGCCTCGGACAGGCCGCTGCTCCGCATCTTCCTCCAAAGTCGGAGGGGAGGATGGATGCGCAGCTCGTCAAGTCCCGCCTCCTGGAGCGCCAGGTACGCGTCCCTGTCCAATGTCGCGGTGTACAGGTGGATGTGATGGCCCCCGCCGAAGGAGCCCTTAAGGAGCCGTATCAGCGATAGGACCTCGTCCAGCTCCTCCAACGGGTCGCCCCCGGTTATGCCGGTGCCCTTGGCCCTTATCGACCTGGCCTCATGGAGGACGTCTTCGGGCGTGCGGACCGCGAGCTCGTCGGCGAAGATGACCTTCCGGCCCTTTTTACTGCTAGATAGAGGACAATAGAAGCAGCCGCTGCGGCACCTCCCGGTGACCAGCAGAACCATCTTAGAGCCCTGGCGACAGTGCCTGCATCCGACGGGGAGCGAACGGGTGTAGGCCGAGCCAGCCTCCATGGGCTTGGGCCTCATGCCTAGTCCCAGGGCAAGTCGGAATATCAACCTTTTGCCGAGGGGCATGCTTTTATCCAGGAGATTCGCTGTCCTCAAGGAGGCCCATGTTGAGAAGGACCCGCCTGATCCTCGCCTTGGACGAGACGGACCCGGGGAAAGCCATTCACATCGCCGAGAAAGTGACCGGCCAGGTCGACGCCATCAAGATCAACTGGCCTTTGGTCCTGACCGGGGGGCCAGAGATGATATCCAAGCTTTCCAGGCTCACGCCGGTCATATGCGACTTCAAGGTGGCCGACATCCCCAACACCAACCGCCTCATCGCCGAGGAGGCTTTCCGCCGGGGCGCCTCCGGGATAATCGTCCAGGGCTTCGTAGGCCACGACTCGGCGATGGCGGTCGTGGACGCGGCCAAGGGGAAGGACGTGTTCATCGTCACGGAGATGAGCCATCCGGGCGGGAAGGAGTTCACCGCCTCCGTGGCGGACCAGCTGGCGAAGCTGGCGGTGGAGGTCGGCGCGAGCGGGGTGATCGCCCCGGCGACCCGGCCGGAGAGGATCGCCCGGGTCCGTTCGATCGTGGGCGAGCTCCTCATACTCTCCCCTGGAGTAGGGGCGCAGGGAGGGAGCGCCGCCGAGGCGGTGAGGCACGGCGCGGATTACGTCATCGTAGGAAGGAGCATCTACGGCGACCCCGACCCGCAGGCGGCGGCGCGGGGCGTCGCGAGGGAGATAGAATCGGCCTCAAAAGGGTAAAGAAAGCCCATTCGCGGACAATCAGCCAGAATGGTGATTTTCTGCCTCCTCCTTGAAAGAACGTATTTATAGTGGTCTTGTAATCTGTTGTCGATTCCTAGGAGATAGTTGATGGCATCTATTGAAGGAGGGTCAGGCGACCCTACGGGAAGGGGCCGCCTGAATTTTCTCAGCGGTCTCGGCAAGGGCACTAGCACCTGGCTGAGGCAGAATTGGCGCACGGTGGCCATCCTATTGTTCGTATTCCTGCTGGCCTTCTTCGTAAGGAGCTATTTTGTCCTCGGCCCCTCTATCGACGACGGATACCTCGTCTCGGGTGGGTCCGACTCTTACTATCACGAGCGCGTCATCGACTACGTCATCCAAACAGGGCATCACCTTTACACCGATACAGGGCTCAACTACCCATGGGGCCTGAGGAATCCGCGCCCACCTCTGTATGACTGGTCGGTGGCAGTGACCGGAATGGTAGCGTCGGCTGTCACAGGGATCCCGGTGTCGGATACCAGTGGCTTCGTGCTGGTCTCATCGACAGCCTTCTGGGGGGCGCTGACAGTCATCCCCGTCTATATGATCGGGAGACAGGCTTTCAGCAGGAAGGTCGGCCTAGCCGCCGCCTTCCTCTTGGCCATGATGCCAGCGCATATCGAGCGCACGGTCGCTACTGACGCAGACCATGATGCATTAGTGCTCTTCCTGGTGGTGCTGTGCTTCTACTTCCTGCTCATGAGCTTGAAGACCATAGCGGGGGACAAGTGGGTTTCCAATTGGAAGGAGCGCAAGGCCGTCACCTCTGGCCTCGCCCAGTACTTCAAGCTCAACCAGGTCTCGATCATTTACGCAGCCCTCGCCGGCGTTTGCGTGGCTGGCGTCGCATTCATCTGGACCGGCTACATGTACATACTGATCATCGTGCTGGTCTACTTCCTGGCCCAGCTACTGATCAACCTCTTCCGCAACTCCGACTCGATGGGTGTATGGATCAACGTGGGGATCATGATGGGCATGGCCTTCCTGCTCATGATGCCGCTCTACTGGGTCATGAATTATTGGTACACATGGTTCGTGGTCCCGCTGCTCCTGTTCCTGGCCATGATGGTGGTCGGTTCCCTGTTCGTGGTCACCAGGGACCTGCCTTGGGTCCTGGTCCTGCCGATATTCATAATAATAGTGGTGGTCGGTTTGACCGCCATCTCCTACGTCTCGCCCGATTTGTTCGAAGCCATAATCACCGGGCAAGGCTACCTGGTGAAGAGCAAGCTCTATTCCACCATTTCCGAGGCGCAGGCTCCGAGCTTCTCCACCTTGGCGATGTCATTCGGGATCGTGACGTTCTGGCTCGCCATCGCTGGCATAGGGTACGCATTGTACAAGATACCCAAGAACCTGACCGCCTCCTTCGTCTTCCTGGTGGTTTGGTCGGGCACGGCCATCTTCATGGCCGCCTCGGCCGGAAGGTTCCTCTTCAACGCCGCCCCAGCCTTCGCCGTCATGGGGGCGTGGATACTGGTGCTGATCATCGACGCGGTGAGGTTCCAGGACTACCCGAAGGGCGTGAGCGGCGTGAGCCCTACGAAGACCCCGTTCACCTGGCTGAGGAAGGCCTTCAGCGTGAAGTACCTGATGGCCGTGTTCTTCGTGCTCATGCTCATCGTGGTCCCCAACGTCTGGGCCGCGGTCGACGCCGGCATCCCCTCGGAGTACAAGAAGACCTACGACTGGCAGGTCTACGACGCCATGCCCCAGGCCCTGAGGCCATCGGCCGCCCAATGGAGCAACACCACGCCGTGGTACTTCGGGGCCTTCGGCTATAGCCTGCCCCTGCCCAGTCAGTATTTCCCGGCCGCTTGGAGCTGGTACGAGAGTCAGGACAATAATCTGGCTCTCTCCGATCGACCTGCCTTCCTGTCCTGGTGGGACTACGGCTTCGAGGCCCTGCAGGCAGGACAGCATCCGACCGTGGCTGACAACTTCCAGAATGGCTACGAGTTCGCAGGTAATTACATCACGTGCACCAACGAGACCGAGGCCATAGCCATGCTGATCACGAGGTGCATAGAGAACGCGGACATCAGCGAGGGCTCGGCCATTTCCGACGTGATGATCGCCCATGGCGTCAACATGGACGAACTCAGGAACATCCTGACCGACCCATCCGCCTACATCCCAGTGGTACTGGATAACCCCGACGTCTATGGGAACT
Organism: Methanomassiliicoccales archaeon; assembly: GCA_035518995.1. GTDB lineage: Archaea > Thermoplasmatota > Thermoplasmata > Methanomassiliicoccales > UBA472 > JAJRAN01. Next base: position 17,250 of record DATIXC010000243.1, read on the forward strand.
TCACCTCGGACCTCTCCGCCAACAACGCGAAGTACGTGGCCTCGAGGGTGGAGATAGCGAAGATCGGGGAGGAGCAGTGCGCCAACCTTTACCACGACATCCGCACAGTCACTGGCTCGGACATCGGCTACTTCGCCATAGACTCCCGCCTGTTCCCCTTCTCCGCGACAGGCTACAACATCTTCTACGCGCCCTGCAAGCTCTCGGACCATGAGATAACCGACCCCGGGAACAGCCCCGTTGACTTCTACGAGATCTATGCCACGGTCATCACCAAGCAGAACGTCCAAGAGACGATCCCGCTGTCCCAGGTCACATCCGACATGACGGTCACGGACTACAGCATCCAATACACGAAGCTGTTCTACGAGACGATGCTGTATCGCGCCTTCATGGGATATGGCCCATACGACATCGGCTATACGGAACAGGGCATCCCTGGCTTCTCCGGCTCCTTGTCGAGCCTGCCGCCCATGCAGGCCTGGAACCAGACGCACTTCCGCATGGTGTACAGGACGGCCTACTACAACCCCTACCCCGAGGACATGGTCGCGAACCACACCGATGCTTGGATGGCCATCTCCCTTGACGAGGCGATCTCCCTTCAGGCCCAAATAGCGGCAGGGAAGGCGATGGGGGTCGTGGACACCTCCGCATATGGCCTAGCCCAGGGGATCGTCTTCCTCCAGTACTACGATGGCGCCGTCATCGAGGGCCAGGTGAAGACAGAATCCGGGCTCCCGTACCCAGGCGTCTGGGTCACGGTCTTGGACGAGTACGGGATACCCCACGACTATGTGAAGACCGATTCCGAGGGCCGCTACTCGGTTATAGCCCCGTTCGGGGACGTCACGGTTGTGTATTCCTACGGCACGCTCGACCAGCGGACCTTGGTCGCGAGCGAGCTCAGTCGCAAATCCTTCAACGTGACCTATGCCCAAGCGATGAGGCAGACGGACTATCACATCAACGGCGATACCCAGATAACAAGCTCCAACCTCAAGGGCCAGGTGTACTGGGACATCAACGAGGACGGCTCGTACACATCAGGTACCGACACCCTCATATCCGGAGCGACCGTGATCCTGCAGAACCAGGACCTTGGCTTCAGCGCTCAGGCCACCTCGACGGACAGCGGATACACCATCAGCGACGTGCCTGCCGTCAACGGGCAGGTCTACGCGATCGTTGACGGCCATCCCACCACATCTCAGAGCGTCTCCATACTGCCATTGGCCGACACCACGGTGGACATCGGCATCAAGCCAGCCTCCATCGGCGGCACGGTCTCTTACACCGACGGGACCAAGGCCACCGGGTTCGAGGTGAAGCTCGTCGACTACACCAACGAATCGATGATGACGACCACCACCGACAGCTCGGGAAAGTTCGCCTTCGACGATCTGATTTATGGCAACTACGAGCTCTTGTCAGGCGAGAGCGGCACGACCTTCGGACAGCTGAAGTTCAACATCTCCAACGGCGAGACGGTGAGCGAGCTCCTTACGGTCAAGGACATCATGACGGTTTCCGGCCAGGTCTGGCTATCCACCGGGATCGTAGGCTCTAACGCCACCATCTCCATCTATGACGGGAATTCCAACTTCGTGGTGCTCGCCGATTCATCTGGACGCTATTCCGCGGTCATCCCCGCGGGCGAGTACCAGATGCATATAATGGCCACGGTGGAGAACGTGGATTACGCCGCGCTGAGCACCCTTCCAGGCAGCTCGGGTGCGGTCTCGTTCGATCCACTGCTCGTTCCAGCCTGCTATGTGCAAGGCGCGGTCCAAGGGACATCCTACCTCAGCGGCCTTACCGTCCGATTCGAGTCCAAGACCACCGGAGCCTGGATCAATGCCATCACCAACGCGACCGGCCAATTCCGGCTGTCCGTGCCCAGCGACACCTACTTCGTTTACAACGGCGAGTCGGGAGGGGCGTACTGGGGCGATGCGGATATCGCAAGCTCCGGTCAATTGACCCTGGTCCTAACGAACTCGGCCAGGATTTATGGTACCGTGTGGTACGATGCCAATGGCAACTCGGTGATGGATTCCAGCGAGGCCCTATCCGGAGTGCCGGTGCTGATCTCCGATGCCGATGCCCGCACCATCATGAAGGAGACCGACAGCAACGGCAACTACGAGTTCCAGCTGGTGCCAGGCAAGAACTACGTTCTCACCATTGAGCAAGCTGGATACTCCCCCTACGTCAAGTTATTCAACCAACTCTCGGGCGCGAAGGTCGAGAACGTCAAACTGGTGGCCGTGAACCGAACCGTGACCGGCACCGTGACCTTCGGCGGCACGACCATGCTCGGGGTCGATGTGACCTTCACGGCCGCCAGCGGGTCGGCGCAGACCTCGACGGCGACGAGCGGAAGCGGCGGAACGATCGCCTTGGACCTTAAGCCGGGCACCTACACCGTGGTCGTCGACCAGGATGTCGTGGCCGGCGACAACGTCTCCATGTACCAGTACCAAACCTCCCTGAACGTGAGCGTGGGCTCGGACCCATCGCCCTTGGGCATCGAGCTGGTGAAGCGCTACCTGGTCACCGGGAACGTCACCCCTGACCGCGGCGCCCAGGCCAAGGTCACCATCTCTGGCCCCGACTCGCAGGAGATCAGGACATCTGGGACATTCACCACCTACCTGCAGGAGGGCGACTACAGCTTCTATGTGCTCATCGAGAGGCTAGGGGCGCGCTACGCCACCCTGACCAACGGGACCATCGTCAACGGGGAGAACTCCATAACTCTGGTAAACCAGCTGGCCTTCTCCGTGCAAGGAACGGTCAAAGCGGACGGCAAGGCCATAACCGGGACCGCGCCGGTCGTCATCTCCAGCTCATTGGGCGGCGAAATGGACCTGACCACCTCGGTGGTCGGGGCCTTCTCCACCTACCTGCCGGCCGGCAGCTATGTCGCAACGGTGGATTTCCACACCAAGGAGATCATCGACGCCAAGGATCGCTACGTTAAGTACCAGGGCTCGATAGGCTTCGATGTGGTTTCCAGCAGCTCCTTGACCGTGCCCGTGGTGAGGCAGCTCGACAACAGCACGATCCACGGCGACGTCCGGCTGTCGGGCCAGGACGTCGCGGCCACCATGGAGCTCGTCCCGAGCTCCACCTCGGCCATCTGGACCAACATAACAGCGTCCGCCTCAGGATACTCGGCGGAGGTGGCGCCAGGCAACTACTCCATCTACATCAGGCAGACTAGCGGCCCGGCCGTGTTCATGGGAGAGATCGACGTCAGCCCGTACACCTCTACGAAACTGGACTTCGATCTCGTCCCGGGCGTCGGATACTCCGGCATCACGGAACTCGGCGGGGTGCCCGGCCCAGCCACGCTGGAGTTCTCCAGCGAGAATTATAAGACCCTAACCAGCTCGGCCGATGGGAGCTTCGAGGTCTACCTACCGTCCGACGTCTATCAGGTCAAGGCCACCGGGAGCGGCTTCGAGCAGGGCGTCGAAACGAAGTACAGCACCGAGTTCCAGCTGAACCTCCAGAGCAGCCAGAGCAGCATCATCAACCTCGCCAAGGTTTCCAGCTACGGCGTGGACCTGCAATGGGACGCCGCGGAGAAGCAGACCATCGCCGCCGGCGAGAACGTGTCCTACAACCTGAGGGTCATCAACAAGGGCAACTCGGAGGACACCTACACCCTCAGCGCCTCTGGGATGTCCTCGGGTTGGAAGGTTTCCTTCTCGCAGAACCCAGTGACCATAGGATACGGCGCAGCGAACTCGCAGCTGGTCACGGTCACCATCTACACCCCGGCCAACGCCAAGGTCTCCCATTCGAGCATTGCCGTCATGGCCTCGTCGTCACACAGTACCAAGTCGGACATCGTGACCATGGACGTGGGGATAGTCCCCAGCTACTCCGTGACCATAAGCGGGGGGGACGCCCAGGCGACCTCCGGGACGGACTACATCTACAAGTTCTCCCTGACGAACACTGGGAACATCGACGACACTTACAACGTGAGCATAAACGACGCCAGGGAGCTGGCCACATGGGGATGGAAGGCCCAGGTCAGCCTGAGCGGAAGCGACTGGTCGGACAGCCTGTCCGCGCTCCTTTCCGCTGGAAGCAAGACCAGCTTCGAGCTGAAGCTCACGCCCCTCCGTGGCGACGCGGACGGACAGATCACCGTGGTGCTGAACGCCGCCTCGGAAGGCTCCCCTGGGACCTACGCCGCCCTACAGTTCGAGCCCTCCATGCCCGAGTTCAGCATACCGGGCGGGCTGTCGGTCGCCGGGGTCGGGGTGGCGACCGAGTACCCGCAGGTGCCACTGCTCACTTGGGTGCTCATGGGGGTGCTCATCGCCTCTGCGACCGTCCTAATGCTGCTGGTAATCCAGAGGGGGGTGCTGAAACGCAAAAAGCGCTGAGCCTGCTCATGTTGCTGCTGCTCCTGGTCGGCGGCGCGGCGCTGACCGCGCAAGCGGCGGATGCCACCTCTCCGATATACATCAAGGTTGACGGCCTGACCACGGTCGCGATCAAGGAGACCAACCCCTACACCGTGTTCGCGGTCGGGGGCCCGGCCGAGGGGGTGGGGGGGAACTACTCCTTCACCGTGACGGTCGAAGGGACGAACGTAGCCGACGCAGTGATCTCGCCCGCCAACGGCAAGAACTCGGCCGGAAGGTTCACGTTCAACCTCACGGCGCCCAGCGCGGCCACGCAGATGACCATAGTGGTCAACGTCACCTCCCAGTCCAACACCGGCTCCACACAGACCGCGACCATGAACTACTATGTGGACTCGGTCGTGCCCATAGTCATCTGGGCCAAGGTGGTCAACCAGGGCTCTGTGGCGCTGTCGAGCGTGCCGGTGTACTTCTATGCGGACGGCGACCTCCTGGAGCAGGAGAACATCTCCCTGGATGCAGGGGGGTCCAAGATCGTGTACTACAACTGGACCGCGAGCGTGGGCCAAGGGCAGCACGAGGTCATGGTGGAGCTAGACCCCAACGGACAGTTCGTTCGCTTCGAGTCGGGCGGAACGGTGTACACGCAGACCATCTGGGTGGGGATGAACAACTTCAGCAACACCAACGCCATCCTCATCGGCGGCATCGTGATCATGCTGTTCGTCGCCTACCTGGTGTATAAGAGGCCTGGCGTGAAGCGCCGCAAGAAATGAGGAGCGCTTGCCTTTTCTTCTCGATATTTCCCTCTTGGATAGCGGAAGGGCCTTCGGCAAACTAGTTATGGCTGAGCGGGCGATTAGCGCCCCGATAGCATGCCCGCGCACATCCTCGAGATCACCAAGGACAACTTTGAGGCCATGGCGAAGGAGCACCCCAAGCTGGTCATCGACTGTTGGGCCGATTGGTGCGGGCCCTGCCGCCGGATGGGCCCCATCTTCGAGAAGGTGGCCGAGGAGAGCTCCGGCAAGGCCGCCTTCGGGAAGATGGACTGCGACAGGAACAAGGAGCTGGTGAAGCGCTTCAAGATAATGGCCATACCCACCCTGCTTCTCATCAAGGAGGGGGAGGTGGCGGACAGCGTCGTAGGTCTGGTGCCCAAGGAAGAGATAGAGGCGGCGCTCAGGAAGGTCTTCTGACCTCCTTCCAAGTCAAAGCTTGTCGTCCAGGGCCCGTATGCTGTCCCAGAGGCGCTTGGAGCTGACGGCGACGGCCACCTCGCCCCGGGTCTTCTCCAACAGGGAGCGGGCGATGTCCTGCTTCCTCCGTATGGAGACCAAGGCGTCAGGGTAGTCGAACCTCATGATCACCTGGAAGAAGTCCTCCATCATCTCCAGATACTCGGAAGCCTTCTGCGTCTCCCCGGCGCGCAAAGCCTCGAGGGCGAACCTCCGCAGCTCCCCGATGCAGTCGGCAAGGCCGAGCAGATAGGCCGTGTAGGGGACGTCCAAATCCTCCGGGGTCGGGAGCTCCTCGTGCCGATAGATCGACAGGAGGATGGCCGCCTCGGACAGCTCCTGCATCCCGTCCTCCACCAGTCCAGAGTTCAGGAGCTCGGGGTGCTCAAGGAGGAGGCCTCGTAACCTTTGCGCTTCGTCCAGGGCCTCGGACATCATCTCGGTCACGTCCTCGCCCTTGTGGATGGAGTGGACCACGCTTCCGGAGATGCGGATGATGGCCCTGGAGGACTTGATGGCGATCTCCCGCACCGTGTCCTTCTCGTCGAGCCGCTCCTGGATATGGCGGGCGATGACGTCCAGGTTCTTCATGTGCAAGCGAAGCGTAAGGGAGGATAATAACTATTTCCTAAGGGCGCGCATGCGCTCGACCTTGCGCTGGATGATCTCGTGCTTGCCGATGTCGTGCCTGACGTAGATGTGCTCGCCCGAGACGAAGCGGAGCGCCCTCTCGCACCGCCTCTCCGCGGCATCGATGCTGACGTCCACGCCCACCACCGCCACCGCTCGCGAGGTGGAGGTCAATATCCTTCCGCCCTCCTCGTTCACCGCGGCGTAGAAGAGCTCGGCCCCGGACCTCTGGACGCCCTCCTCGTCCACGTTGATCGGGACGTTGGCCCTCGGCTCGGTCCCGTACCCCTCTGGCACCACATACTTGCAGACCGTTGCCGCCCTCTTGAACTCGCAGCTCCTCCTGGATACGTCCCCAGCCGCGATACCAGCGCATATGTCCACGAAGTTCGAATCGAGGAGAGGCAGGACGTTCATCGCCTCCGGGTCACCGAATCGGGCGTTGAACTCGATGATCCTCGGTCCGTCCTTCGTCAGCATGAATTGGCCGTAAAGTATCCCTAGATACGGGCACCCCTCGCTGGCCAAGGCCTGCACCGTCCTCCTCATGCAATCGACCGCCTCCTCCATCTCGGACGAGGTCACGAAGGGAAGCAGGTGGTCCTCGGAGGAGTATGAGCCCATGCCCCCGGTGTTCGGGCCCTTGTCGCCCTCGAAGGCTCTCTTATGGTCCTGCACCAAGGGCATGGGGACGACCTTCCTGCCGTCGCAGAACGCCTGCAAGGTGAACTCCTCGCCCTCGAGCCTCTCCTCTAGGACCACTCCCGCTCCGCCGATGCCCTTCTCGAACACCTCCCGGACGTAGGCGAGGACCTCATCCCTGTTCATCAGATGCTCCCCTTGGATCCTTACCCCTTTGCCACCGGTGAGGCCGATCGGCTTGACCGCGACCTCGTAGTCGATCGATCCGAGATGGCGCTCCGCATCGCGGAGGTCGGTGAACGATGCGAACCGGATGTTGCCTGGCACGCGGTGCTTCGAGAGGAGCGACCGGGCGAAGCTCTTGGAGGTCTCGATCCTGGCGGCCGATCTGGTAGGGCCGACGCATCCGACGCCCTCCTCGACCAGCCTGTCCACCAGCCCCGCCTCGAGGGGGGCCTCGGGGCCGATCACCGCCAGCTCGACCTTGCGGGAGAGGGCGTACTGCACGACCTTATCCACGTCCGTCTCCCGAGCGAGCAGGAAATCCCTGCTGGAGCGGGCGATGCCAGGGTTCCTGTTCTTCATGACCGTGGATACCTCGGCCCCCCCACGGACCAGCGCCTTCACGATTGCGTGCTCCCTGCCCCCTCCTCCAACCGCCAGCACCTTCATTGTCCGTTACCCCCTCGCGCCCTCAGCGTTCCATCCGCGGCCTAGGTCGGTCACCCTCATGACATCAGTCCGCGAGATGCAAGGCCGACAGGAGCTCATGCACACCCGCGCCGGTCTTCGCGCTGGTCATGTAAAGGACTCCTCCCTTCCTAATCCTTACGTAGTCCGACCTGAGCCTATTCACGTCCACTTCCAGATGCGGGAGCAGGTCTATCTTGTTCAGCACCGCCACCTCCGCTTCGAGGAAGATCATCGGGTGTTTGTTGATCATGTCATCTCCCTCGGTGGGGGAAATGACCACCATCCTATGGTCGGTACCGAGCGGGAAATCGGCTGGACAGACCAGGTTGCCCACGTTCTCGATGAAGAGGACGTCATAATCCTCTAG
>DATIXC010000244.1:0-6111 GCA_035518995.1 Methanomassiliicoccales archaeon
GTCAGGGTCAAGATCTCGGTCAACAAGACCTCGAAGACCCTCGCGGCCGAGCTCACCGCCTTGCCCGACGAGGAGTTCTTCGTCGGGGACATCCTGAACATCGGCAGGGACGACGTGGTGATCCATTACATCAAGACCAGGGAGGGCATGGTCCGTCAAGGGGGAGTGCCCGCCCGAGACATCGTGCGCATCTACGCCAAGAGCGCCCGCACCACCTATTCGTGAGGAGAATGGAGCCGAAGCAAGCCAGGGAACGGATGGTATCGATGCTCCTCAGCTCTGGCCACATCCACGACCAGCGCGTCGCCGATGCCATGAGGACGGTGCCCAGGCACCTGTTCCTGCCAGACTCCCTTCGCGAGCAGGCCTATTTCGACACCCCCCTTCACATCGGGGAAGGGCAGACGATCAGCGCCCCCCATATGGTGGCCATAATGGTGGAGGCGCTCGACCTCAGGCCGGGCCACAAGGTGCTGGAGGTCGGCAGCGGCTCGGGGTACCACGCCGCGGTCATGGCCGAGCTGGTCCGTCCCGGGGGGAAGGTGTTCACCATCGAGCGCCTGCACCCATTGGTGGAGATGGCAAGGAGCAACCTGGAGCGGGCCGGCTATTCGTCGGACGTGGAAGTGGTCGAGGGGGACGGGACCAATGGCCTCCCGGAGCACGCCCCTTACGACCGGATCTCGGTCGCCGCGGCGGCACCGCGCATCCCAGAGCCTCTGAAGGAGCAGCTCGCCGACGACGGCAGGATGCTCGTACCGGTCGGAGGGAGCTGGTACCAGGACTGCACGCTGGTCACGCGCAAGAAGGGCAAGTTCCATACCGAGGATCTAGGAGGGTGCGTGTTCGTCCCCCTCATCGGCGAGCATGGCTACAAGGCCTGACCAGTCACTTCACATCCAGTATGTACGGGAGCACGGAGGTGAGGCTCCGGCTCCTGACCACGTGCGTCGCCTTGCCAGCGACCACCTCGTCCGAGGGGTTGTAGGCTATGCTCATGCCCGACGCCTCGAACATGGGAATGTCGATGAAGCTATCGCCGATGCTGGCAGCCCTCGATCTCGGCACCGAGTACTTGGCGAGGAAGAATTCCAGGGCCGCCCTCTTGTTCTTGAGCTCGACCCGCAGGACGCCCTCGCCAGTCACCATGCCCCGCTCGTCGCATTCCACCCCGTTTGCCAGGAAGTCATCGAAGCCGTAGTGCTTGGCGATCCTCTCGGCCACGATGTCGATGCCCCCGGTGATTATGACCGCCTTGATCCCCGCCTCTTTCAGGGCATTCACGGTCTCGGCCACTCCGTCGGTGATGGGAAGGGGCTCGAGGATCGAGTCCAGGTCCGAGCGGCAGAGGCAGGGGTTGCGCTTCCTCCACAGGGCGATGTCGCGGCGCATGAACTCCCTATCGTCGATGCGCCCCTCGATGAATTCGTTCAGTGCGTCCTCGTTATCGACGGAGAAATGGTCATGGATCCAGGTCCAGCAGCTCCTGTAATCGACCAATACGCCGTCCATGTCGAAGGCGACCAGATCGAACTTGGCCTTTCTTGTCAACGACCGTCCAAACTCCCTGGGATTATTAACGCTTCGCTTGGGAAAGATATTTAAGTTCGAACGAACACATTTTTAGAACGTGGGGTTTGGGAAGGTGTACTGCCCTGGCTGCGGGACATCGAACCAAGACGGTTATGCCTACTGCACCAGTTGCGGGAGAAGCCTGGCCCCGAAGAAGAAGGACAACACGCTGCTATGGGTACTTCTCTTGCTGCTGGTGGGGCTGCCTCTCCTGACCGTACTTATGGCCGCCATTCTCTACATCATGGTGATGGGCTTCGGATGAAGATCGCCCGGTCCGTGCTTCTGAGGAAAGGATTAAGTGAACGGGCGATTTCGTGAGACCCATGATCACCCTGATAGGGGTCGGCCACGTCTTCGACATTGGCGGACAGATAAGGGAGATCATTCTCGGAGAGATGCCAGGGGCGGTGTGCGTTGAGCTGGACCCCAGCCGATACTACGCCCTGAAGAACCCTCAGGCCAGGCGCAGCATGCCCCCGACCTACAGGCTCCTCTCCACCTTCCAGAAGAGGATGGCCAAGGACTTCGGCGGCGAGCTGGGCTCGGAGATGGTCGCGGCCATCGACACCGCCCAGGCCTCGGGCATCCCCGCCCTGCTCATCGATGCCGACGCCTCGATCCTATTCAATCGACTGTGGCGAGAGATGTCCCTCAAAGAGAGGATGCTATTGTTCTTCTCCGCCCTCACCGGGCTGTTCGCCAGCAAAAGGAAGGTGCAGAAGGAGCTGGACAGATTCTCCGAGCACGAGAGCGAGTACCTGGCAGAGTTCGGAAAGGAGTTCCCTACCATGAAGAAAGTGCTGATCGACGAGCGCAACCAGCTCATGGCAGGGCGCATCCTGGAAGCCGAGGCCCGTTATCTCAACATCGTCGCGGTGGTGGGTGATGGCCACGTAGAAGGGATAAGCTCCTTATTGGCCGCTAGGCAGCTCGAGATCATAAGGCTGAAGCAGCTGCTTTCGGGCGACTTCCCTCGCAAGGGCGCGAAGGTGAAGGAAGGGAACCTGGAGGTCAGCTTCCAGTATGACTACCCCTAGGGCGAACATCTTAATGCCCAGGCGCGCCATCTCCAACTGGAAATGAAGGTAACGCTGCTATCCTACACCAAGGACGCCGAGAGGCTGTGCGCCGCGGCCGCCCGCTCCTGCTACTCCAAGAAGGGGGCCAGCAGGCTGCTGGACGAGATGGGGGAGGAGAAGGCGGGCAAGGCCATCGCCGACATCACCGGGATGGGGCACCACTCGGTGATCGAGCACGCCTCCTACACCTTCTCCATCGAGGGATGCTCCCGGGCAATGACCCATCAGCTGGTCCGCCACCGCCTCGCTTCCTTCTCGCAGCAGAGCCAAAGGTACGTTCCTTTGAACGAGGCCTCGTACGTGGCGCCGCCCTCGATACAGGGGGACGAGGAGCTCCGGGCCGAGTTCGAGGAGCTGATGGCCAAGGCTTGGGAGTGCTACCGGAAGATGTCCGAGAAGGTGCCGGCCGAGGACGCGCGCTACGCCCTGCCCAACGCCTGCACCACCAACATCACCGTGACGATGAACGCCCGCGAGCTCTGGCACTTCTTCTCGCTAAGATGCTGCCGGAGGGCGCAATGGGAGCTGCGCGGGGTCGCCGACGAGATGCTGCGGCAGGTAAAGCGGGTGTCTCCAAGCATCTTCTCCGAGGCCGGCCCTGGCTGCGTCCGTGGGCCATGTCCAGAGGGCAAGATGACCTGTGGCAAGCCGAGGAGGCAGGAGCTGAAAAGCCTTAAATAGGCCTAGACCTTAACCCGGACTTACCTGGTGCGTACCATGGGAAGGATCAGGCCCACTTACATCAAGAGAGTCGCCATCGAGCTCGTCGAGAAGTACCCCAGGCTCTTCACCGACGACTTCGAGGCCAACAAGCAGCTGGTGGACAAGCTCACCAACGTACAGTCCGTCACCATGCGCAACCGCATCGCCGGGTACGCGACCCGCTACCACCAGCAGAACAAGGTCTGAGGCCGATACCCTTTTCTTAGCATCTTCTGATACGCCCTAGCCCATGCCATTAGCTATAGAGACTAGCGCACTGGTCAGGACCTTCGGGGGGGCCAAGGGCAAGAAGCCCCTCGTCGCCCTCGACCGCATCGACCTGCAGGTGGAGGAGGGCGAGCTGTTCGGCCTGCTCGGGCCCAACGGCGCGGGCAAGACCACCCTGATCAAGATACTGGCCACGCTGCTCCTGCCCACCTCCGGAAAGGCCAAGGTCCTCGGCCACGACGTCGAGAAGGAGGCCCAGGCCATCCGCCCCAGGATCAACATGGTCTCGGGCGGGGAGACGTCGGGCTACGGCCTGCTGACGGTGAGGGAGAACCTCTGGATGTTCTCGCAGTTCTACGGGATCCCGGGCGAGGAGGCCAAGAAGACCATCAACGAGATGCTGGATCTCTTCGGCATCGCCGACAAGGGCGACACCAAGGTGCGCACCATCTCCACTGGCCAGAGGCAGAAGATGAACGTGATCCGAGGGTTCGTCACCGACCCGGACCTCATCTTCCTGGACGAGCCTACCCTGGGGCTCGACGTCAACGCCTCCATGAACATCCGTGCGTACATCAGCAAATGGGTCAAGAGCCAGGAGGGGAAGACCGTCCTCCTCACCACGCACTATATGCAGGAGGCCGACGAGCTCTGCGACCGGCTGGCCATAATCGACCAGGGCAGGATATTGGCCTGCGATACACCGCCCCGCCTGAAGCGGATGGTGGCGAAGGACTCCACCTTCACCATCACCACCTCCCCATGCCCTTGCATCGAGGAGATCGGCAGAATGCCTGGAGTGAAGGGGTTCAGCGCCAGGGGCGATGGTACCAACGAGGAGGTCCGCTTCGTCCTCGAGGACGAGGCAGTGATTTCCGACATCATTTCCTTCATCACCAGCAAGGGCGCCAAGGTGGTCTCCCTCGCCAAGACCGAGCCCACTTTGGAGGACGTCTTCATCCAGTTGGTGGGGAGGGGGCTGGAATGATCGACCTCCGGCTCAACTGGAGGGCCATGTGGGGGCGGGCCTACCCGCGCATCATCGGCGCGCAGAGGGAGCCAAGTTGGATACTCTTCGACATCTTCCTTCCTCTACTGGGCATAGCGGCCTTCATCTTCTTCTATCGGGCCATGGGGGCCCCGGAGGTCTACACCGGCTTCGTAGTGCTGGGCGGGGCCATGACCGCGTTCTGGGTCAACATCCTCTGGAGCATGGCGGCCCAGTTCTACTGGGAGAAGGAGACGGGCAACCTTCAGCTCTACCTAATGGCCCCCATGTCCCGGATGTCCGTGCTGGCAGGGATGGCCGTCGGAGGCATGTTCTTCACCGGGGTCCGGGCTCTCTCCACGTTCGTGCTGGGCTTCCTCATCTTCGACGTGCAGGTGGAGGTGACAAATCCAGCGGCGCTGCTCGCCGTGTTCCTGGTCACGCTCGCGGCACTTTACGGCATGGGCATGATGTTCTCCTCGCTGTACATGTTGTACGGGCGGGGAGCGTGGCACCTCTCCAACATCCTGCAGGAGCCGATCTACCTGGTCTCCGGCTTCTACTTCCCGGTAAAAGCACTGGGCTTCTGGGTCGCCGCCTTCGCCAGCATCATACCCATAACCTTGGGGCTGGACGCGATGCGCCAGCTCATGTTCAACGGCTCTCAGCTCCTGCCATTCCTTTCATGGCAGGTGGAGCTGGGAATATTGGTCGGACTGGCCATTGGGTTCCTGGTCGCGGCGCGCTATTCGCTGCATTACATGGAGTACCTCGGAAAGAGAGAAGGGAGGCTGACACTGAGATGGCAATGAGCGCGCACCTCCGTACCCTGAGGCAGGCGGCCTGGCTGGGATGGCAGATGGAGTCCAACTGGACCAACCCCTGGCTCTTCGCCATCTACTCGGTGGTCAAGCCCATCTCCGCCACCCTCATCCTGGTGTTCATGTACCTGGTGATATGGGGGTCCGTGCTGGAGCAGCCGGAGATCTTCTGCTACATGTACGTGGGGAACACCTTCTATATGTACGTGGCCCAGGTCCTGTTCGGGGTCGTCCTGGTGATCCACGAGGACCGGGAGCACTACCAGACGCTCAAGCAGGTGTACATTGCCCCCATCTCATTCTACCTCTACATCGTGGGGAGGGCGGTGCCCAAGATCTTCATCACCACCATCGCCGCCGTAATCACCCTCGCCTTCGGCGTGGCCATCCTCGGCTTGCCCATATCGCTGGGCGAGGTTGACTGGGCCCTCCTGCTGATGGCCATGGCGGTCGGGCTGTTCTGCATTTGCATGATCGGCATCGCCCTGGCAGGCGTGACCATGCTCACCGCCAAGCACAGCATGGGCATCAACGAGGGAATCGCCGGCATGTTCTACCTATTCTGCGGGGTGACTTTCCCCATCACCTTCCTTCCGACCTGGGGCCAGGCAATAGGGCTGGCCATACCGATCACATACTGGCTGGAGGTGGTGCGGAGGGCGGTGCTGCCCGCCTCCTTGCAATGGGACAGCGGTCTCTCGGCCTATTCCACAGGGTT
>DATIXC010000245.1:0-3315 GCA_035518995.1 Methanomassiliicoccales archaeon
GCGACAGCCAAGGTGTGGCCTCGCTCCTGGCCTGCACCTTCTGGGCGAGCAGGAAGAGGTCCCGGTGCGAGCCCCTGGGGCGGTCCAGGTACCGCTTCAGGCGGACGATCTCAGGTAGGTCGACCTTGGTCGGGCAGACGGCCTGGCAGCGCTTGCAGGTGACGCACTCCACGCTCGCATCCTGCGAGAGGGAGGGGCAGGTGCTCATGGCTCGTCCCCCTCCACAGCCTCGAGTATCCTCTCCACGGCCTGGACGAACTTGTCCCCTTCCGAGGAGGAGATGTTGGAGAACTGCAGCCTGTTCGACCCGATGCCCATGACATCGAGGGCGCGCCGTACCTCCTCCGACCTTTTCCTTGAATCCGTGTTGCCGTCGATGAAATGGCACTGGCCATCGAGGCAGGCCGCCACCATGACCCCCTTCGCCCCCTTCTCGAAGGGCAGGATCATCTGCGCCGCCGAAACCCGGCCCGAGCAGGGAACCTTTACGATCTTGACCTCGGTGGAGTATTTCCTCTTCGCGGTCCCGGCCAGATCAGCGGCGTTGTAGCCGCATTGCTCGCAGGCGTAGACGATGATCGAGTCCTTGTCCTCGGCGAGTATTCCGGTGGCGTTGGCCTCCAGCTGAAGGTCGCTGTTCAAGTGCAGGTCTATGGCGTTCGCGGGGCACTCGGCAGCGCACCTGCCGCAGGCACGGCAAGAGACTTCGATGACCCGATATCCGTTTTCATCGGACTCGATGGCGTCGTACTCGCACTCCTCCTCGCACCTACCGCAGGAGATGCATCTTTTGGGGTCGATGTATGCCGTGACCAGGTCCACGCGCATCTCCTCGTCCTTAAGGAAGGTGGCGACCCGGGAAGCCGCCGCTCCGGCGTCGGTGATGCACTCTTGTATCGGCTTCGGCGCCTCGGCCGTGCCGCAGACGAAGACGCCCGCTGTCATGGTGTCCACGGGCGCTATCTTGACGTGAAGCGGGGCTACGAACCCGTCCTTACCGGGCACTAGCGGGATGAGCCGCTCCATCGCCAGCGTGCCCTCGGACGGCTCCATGGCCACCGATAGCACCACCAGGTCGGCCTCGATCTCCTCAGGCTCTCCCAGGAAGGTGTTCTCCAGCTTGACCAGGAGCCGGTCCCCCATAGGCACGATCTCGCCCACGTTACCGCGGATGAACTCGATGCCGAGCTCCCTGGCCTGGTCGAAGTACTCCTCATAACCACGCCCGGCGGCTCTCAGGTCGGTGTAGCATACGCTTACCTCCATTTCGGGCGACTCGCGTTTGATCAAGCGGGCGTTCTTGGTGGCGTACATGCAGCACACCTTCGAGCAGTACTCCTTGCGGCGGCGGTCGCGCGACCCTGCGCACTGAACGAACACCACGCTCCTGGGAGGCCTGGAGTCGCTGGGTCGTACGAGCTCGCCATATGTCGGGCCTGCCGGGCTTAGCAGCCTCTCTAGCTCCAGGCCGGTTATCACGTTGGGATGCTCCAGATGGTACTCGGTCCCGGCGAGGTCCGTCTGCCTGTAGCCGGTGGCCACGACGATCGCGCCGACGTTGATCTTATCCTCGACGTCGGCGTCCATGTCCATTATGGCATCTGCGGAACAGACCTTGGCACAGCCCAAGCAGTCCATCTTGCCGGTGAGCTTGAGGCAGCGGTTGGGGTCCCGAAGGTATTTCAGCGGGACGCCCTGAGCATTAGGGATGTAGATGGCCTTGCGGAAACCAAGCCCCAGGTCGAACTCGGAAGGCGCGACCACGGGACATACATTGATCAGCTTGAGCGAATCGAACTTGCAGGCCTCGAGGCACTCCCAGCATCCCACGCACTTCCTGGTGTCATAGGTGGGCTTGGCGCCCTTCTCAGCCTGGAGCAGAGCCCCATACCGGCATTTCTTGGCGCAGGCTCCGCAGCCCTTGCATTTGCCTGGGTCGATGCCGATGCGGTCCAACATCGCTTCCTCGACCAGGAGGCCGGTTTCCGGGGAGACTTGGCTCTTGGCGCAGGCCGAGCATCCGGTGCATTTCTCCTGGTCCACGTACCTCGGTCTTCGGACGAGGGTGAGCATGAAGTCGCCAGGGCGCCCATCGATCCCCTGGACCTCCGTCATCGTCATGACGTGGATCCTGGGCTCCGCCATGACCTGGTTGAGTATAGGCGAGATGGTGCACATGGCGCAGTCGTCGGTGGGGAACGTCCTGTCCAGGCGGACCATGTTACCCCCAAGGATCGGTTCCTTCTCCACCAAGAACACTTCGAGGTCCTTCTCCGCCAGTTCGAGCGATGCATGGAGGCCGGCTATTCCTCCCCCGATCACAGCCACTTTCCTGACCACCGGGACCGAGGCTACATCGATGGGGTCGTGATGCTCGACCCTCGCCATCGAGCCCGCGATGATGGCCTCGGCCTTTTTCGTGGCCTTCTGCACATCGTCCGTGGTCCAGGCGCACTGCTCGCGGATGTTAGCCATGTCCCACATGTAAGGATTTAGCTCCTTTCCCACACACTTCTTGAAGATGTTGCCGTGGTGCTTGGGGGAACAGGAAGCGATGACCACTCGGTCCAGCTCTTTCTCCCTGATCGTCCTCCTGATGGTCTCTTGACCGGCCTGGGAGCAGAGGAAGAGGTGGTCGACCACTTCCTTCCCCTTCTTGGAATAGTGCTCCCTCAGGACGGCAATGTCCACCATTCCGGCGATGTTGGTGCCGCAGTGGCAGATGAATATGCCTGTCTTTCGTTTTCCGTCTTCGGCTCCACTCATCCAGACGCCCAACCTACCGAATGCTTAGTAATATCTTTCGCCACAAACTGAGTGCAGGGGCGATGCTTCTGAATTCCCGACTCATCCATGCGGAGGAAGGTTTACCATTCTGAAATCCCTGCTAAATACGGGGAAGAGATGCGAAGTAGGCTCTTGGCGTACGTTTCAGTTGTTGTGGCGATCCCCCTAGCCATTACTAGTATGTACTTCGCCTTTTTCCTTAATTCTTGGGAATGGGGGTTGGGTTATGGCTGGAATTATCTCTTCGCTGCCTTAATCGCGCTCTCCACAACGGTATTCATATCCTTTCCCTTCATCATCGTCTTCACGTTCTTGGCCCCCTTTCCTTTGGACGTTGCCACATCTGTCGTTGGACCATCCACCACCGAGGTTATCCAGAGATTGTCGCAGAGAGGTTATCGGGTTAGGAGGAGTGGTGACAAGGTCATCATAATTTTCGACAGATGGATGAACATGAAGCTTGCCATCAGACGCTCATCCACAGGAACTCAGTACATCGGTCGGTTATCTTTGACCTCGAACATGGAA
>DATIXC010000246.1:0-6670 GCA_035518995.1 Methanomassiliicoccales archaeon
CCACCGCAGTTCATCTAGCGCGTCGCCGTATTTAATCCTATTTTCATAGGAGGATATCATTATCCTATATGGGATAAGCGAGCTAGTGACGGACCCGATTGGGCGCCCTCCGTCGGTCCTTTGTAATAGAAAGGGGAGTTGAGCGCCGAGGGGGAGATTTGAACTCCCGAGTCCTTGCGGACACAAGCTTGCTGGAATCAACCAGGGTTTTCCAGGCTTGCGCCTTACCGGTCTGGGCCACCTCGGCTTCTCTCGCCCTTACCGCCTGGTGGCACTTAAAAGTTGCCACAGCCCCCAGGGCCATGCGTTCAAGCCCCGCCCAGCGTGTCGCGCAAAGTAGGCCTCATCCGCCTGGCGATCTCGATCTCCCTAGGGTCGAACTCAATCACCTGGACCTCGGGCTTGAAATAGGAATTGCGCGCCAGGAGGTTGCCTCTGGGTCCGTAGGCCTGCCCCCCTCCGAAGAAGACCATGTTCAGCTGCGCCCCCACCAGGTTGGAGTAGATGGTGTACATGGTGTTCTCCGTGGCCCTGGCCGGCAGCACACGTTCGAACTGCTCCCTGGACGTCGATGGCGACGCGGAGATGCAGATCAGCCCCTTGGCCCCTTGGATCGCGTAGCTCTTGACCAGCTCGGGGAAGAACACGTCGTAGCAGATGCAGATCCCGAACTGCGAGCCCTGGATGTCGAACATCACCGGGCTCTGGCCAGGGGTGAAGTAGAAACGCTCCTCGAAGGGCCCGAAGTTGGCCAGGTTGACCTTCTCGTACTTCTGCACCCCGCCTTCGGGCCCGATCGCCAGGGCGCAATTGTGCAGGAGCCCGGGGACCTCCTCGCTCCACATAGGCATGCCGAAGACGATGGAGCAGGAGCGCTCCTCGGCCATCCCCTGGACCCGCCTCAGGCTCTTTCCTTCCATGTTCTCGGCCAGACGGGGGAGGAGGTCGCGGCACATGTAACCGGTCATGAACAGCTCGCCGAACACGTAGACGTCTGCCTCCTGCTCGTCCAGGCAACTCTCCATGCGCCTGAGGTTCTCCTGCTTGTCGCCGAGCTCGTTCGGCGTCTGCGCGATTGCCACCCTCATTCAGGCACGCTCGTGGAGGCTAGCCATTGCCATCTATTTGAAGCCACGGAGAAAGAATAAGGCAGGGCAGCGACATAACACCGAGCATGGCCCCCCAATTGCGCGAGCTCACCGAGGAAGCGGTTCTGGAGTTCATCTCCGAGAAGGTGAGGGAGAGCAGGTCCAAGGGGGTGGTCATCGGCCTGAGCGGGGGAATAGATTCCGCTGTCACCTCCCTTCTCTGCGCTAAGGCGCTCGGGCCGGACAAGGTTCTCAACATCTTCCTGCCGTCCCATTCCACCCCTCCAGGCGACAGGAAGGACGTCGAGGGGCTCTGCTCGCGCTTCGGCATGGAGCTCAGGGTCATCGATATCTCGGCCATGGCGGACGCAGTCAAGAGGTCATTGCCTTCGACCGAGGACCCGAGGCTCTTGGGCAACGCCACCGCCCGCCTGCGGATGATCGTGCTCTTCCATCACGCCAAGCTCCTAGAGAGGGTGGTCATGGGGACGAGCAACAAGTCCGAGCTCCTCATAGGGTACTTCACCAAGTTCGGGGACGGGGGCGCCGACTTCTGCCCTCTTGGGGACCTGTACAAGTCCGAGGTCAGGGATCTGGCCAGGAGGATAGAGGTGCCGCAGGGCATATTGGAGAAGGCGCCGACCGCGGGCCTCTGGGCCGGCCAGACGGACGAGGGTGAGATCGGCCTGACCTACGACGAGCTGGACCAGATACTGGTCGGGATCGAGCTCAACTTGTCCAACGAGGACATAGCCTCAAGGGCCAAGATCCCGCTGGAGAAGGTCGAGAGGGTGTGGGCCATGCACAGGTGCAGCGTGCACAAGCGCAAGATGCCCCTCATCCCAAAGGTGGGGCTCAGGACGATCGGGCTGGATTGGAGGGAGTGAGGAACTTTTCCTCGAGCTTCCTGAGAACTATGTTCCTATCTATGGTGTCGAAGTAGACCCGGCTCGCCTTCTTGCCGAGCGCGAATCCGAACCTCTGCGGCTCGCGCAATGAAACGACGAACAGCCCATTCCTCTGGGTGGTGACGTAGAGCGCCTTGCCCACCACCTCGAAGAAGACACCGGTTCGCCTAGGGCCCTTCTCCAGCACCTGGATCGATCCGATGTTGGACAGCGGGATCGACGCACGGAAATACCAGCCCTGCCTGAGCTCGAGGTTGCTGTCGGTGAGCATGTGGTCGGTGAGGAATGGCGAAATGCCGAGGACGAAGAGAACGATGGCCGATACCAAAACCGCGGCAATGATAACGGCGGGGTCTTTGAATATGGTCATTCCGAAGAGGACGTTCAGGAAGGTTAGCGCGATGAAGAGGAGGATGAGGGTGGAGAGGAAAGCGGCCTTCCGATATCTCAGCCTCGCCAACGCCATGACACGGAAGTCGCTGGTGTAGTAAATTATGTTTCCCTTTTCAATAGCCTCCACCGGACTTGGAGATGCCAATAGAAAAAGGTTTAATAAAGGGCTTTTTATTGTGCCCTTACCACGCTCCCGTAGTGTAGTGGCCAATCATGAAGCCCTCTCGAGGCTTCGACTCGGGTTCAAATCCCGACGGGAGCACATTCATCCATATCCATATGGCATTTTTAGGATCCATGTTCTAGCCCTTTCGCCTCAGTAAATTTCGGGATTCCGGAAATTCTTCTCATCCGGAAGGTAGTCTCGTGGTGGCTGGCCCTTGAGCATCACTTTGGAGTACTTCTCGGCCCCCTTGAGGAAGCGATTCAGGAAGAATCCCCCGATGGCATGGGTCATCGGATTGCTCGGCAGTATCACGTCCTTGAGCTTCCGACCCAGTTCGATGTCATGCTGGAGGCATTGCCCGAACATCACCCAGTGAGCCGGAGTCATCTTATCGACCGTGAAGGACTCCGCATCGGACAGTCGTGCCCCAGCCATGGAAACGAAGCACATTGGGACTATGAAGGTGGCACTGTCCTTGAGGTCGTCCAACAATTCGCTGGTCTGCAGAACGTCCTCCTCCTTTTCCCCTGGTAATCCCGCCACCAAGGTGGACAGGATGAGCCAATGGTTGTCCTTGAGCAAACCTAGGCTCTCGGTCGCGATCTCCTTCCATTTCTCGGAGGGCGAGGGCAACGTCTTGCCCTGCATGTGGAGCCTCATGAGCTTGGTGCTACCTGTTTCAAGACCGGTCTGGGCTCCTACGAACTCGTTCCCGGGCATGGTCAGTCCGATCTCCGATATCTTCTCTATTAGATGCGGGTGATGGTAAGCGCTGGCCAGGGCTATATGGCTGAATCCTATGCTGTTCACTCCTTCGACGGAGCAGGCACGGGTCACCAGATCGATGACCTTCTTCTCATCCGCTTCGATTCTCGAAGTGCCATATCGCAGGGCATCCTCGCTATGCAAGATGATGTCTTTGCATCCTCCCTCCACCTCGGTGCGAATGTCCCGTTCGATGTGGTCTATGGCCTTATGCCTGACCTTCTGCATCCCAGGGGTGCAAAAAGCACATCCTCTACCGCATCCTCTGGAGATCTCCACCAGACCGTGAATCGTTGCTCCCCTGAGGTTCGGTATGGCCTCGACTGGCACGTCCTCCCCTTTGACGATCCGAGGGATTTCTTTCCCCTCCAGGATGGATCTGAACATCTGGGGTACTGACAGCTCCCCTTCCCCTAGATGGACATAGTCGATGCCCAAGCGGTCCATGATGTCAATGCTTGCAACCTGCCATGCGCTCTTGCCGCCCACGACGATCTCCAAGCCCTTCAGGTTCTTGTCCTTTAGCAGATCAAGGAACTTGATTCGGTTGAAAGGTGGTCCTCGCCTGGTGAAATCCGTGAAGGTGGATGTGGGCGGATTGATTCCAAGCAGATCATGGCCGGTAATCCCGCACAACTCCGTCTCGGGTCCTACCACCTTGGCCAGGTCGTACGGATGCACTATTGCGACCTCCTCCCTGCCAAATCCATCGGTTAGTAGGGCAGCTTCTATCATTCGGAGCCCGAAGTCCGAACAAGTGGCCCTTCCTGAACTCCGAGGGACTGGGGGAGCGAAAATACGGAAGAAGAGCCATGATGGGATGATACCAGAAGGCATGCAAGTCATGAAACCGGTCCCCAGCCCTCCGCGATAGTGGCTCATCATCGTTTCATCGGCTGTCAAAACGATCTTAGGAGAGACCTGCATTTTCAATCAACCCTGGAAGATTGAGGGGCTCCTTTTCAACCGGCTACGTGTTATTATTGAAGTTGTTCAGCTGCTTTAGACCTCCAAGCATATATATTTGGCTCTCGAAATCGAAACTGCAGTTGACAATTCGTAAGAGCATATCCCAGTAATGTGGATGTTTTTTGTAAGGACCATCGGAAGAGCTTGACCGTCCACGTTCGAGTGCCCCGACCAATCAGGAAACGTTGAAATAACGCCATGGATATCCTTCACGGATGCCGTGGAGCTTCATCCAGGACTTGAATCGCAGGCTTAGCTCCGTCTCTCCAAAGAGACGAATCTTCCTGCTGATAATGGTCTGGGCCCTCTTCTACGGAGCATTGATCGCTTTCGACGCTCTGTATCTCCGCAGCTATCTCTATTCCAATGTGGGTAGCCCCATCGACATCTCCTTCTACAGAGAGAGGACCCAGGGCGTGCTAGATGGTCTATGGCTCTACCGCGATATTCCTTGCGAATCCCCCCCGCTGATAGTCTATTTCATGATTCCGGCTCAGCTGGCGGGCGGGAGCGACCTGGCCTACCAGATATGGTTCACGATATTCGTCCTTCTCACTTCGCTCACCCTATACTGGGCACTTCGCCGCTACGACGATGCCAAGGCTTTCTGGGTTGCTTTGTTGTTCCTCTTCATTCCGACGAGCATGGTGGAGACCGTGTTCGGCATGGAGGACGAGACGATCGTCGTCTTCGTCTTCATTCTCTCGATCGTCCTCGCCGTCATCGGAAGGTTGCGGTGGAGCGCCGTGGCCATGACAGTGGGGATGTGGACCAAAATACTCAACATCTTCCTGGCCCCTTTCCTGTGGAGGGCCTCGAAGTCCTGGAGGGAGAGGTTCATCCTATTGGGGATCGTCCTCGGGCTGACCTTCCTGATATGCTTGCCCTTCCTGATTGTCTGCCCTGAGCAATTCCTCCGCTTTCCCTTCTACTACTCCCTCAACCCCGGCGCGGGCGACAGGCCCACATCCAATCTGAACATCTGGGACTTTCTGAGCATGGGCGGGCTGCAGCTGCCATCGTGGTTCTATCAGGCGCTCACCATCATCGTCCTGCTCATGGCATACTACTTCGGATTGAAGAGGAACCGCACCATCTTGGAGGGCATGCTTATCGTCCTTACCGCCTTCATCCTGGTCTATCCCCGCACCACGGCCAGCTATTTCACGTTCCCCATCGCCCTTTTGCTGATTTGGGGCGTCGAGGACCGGTGGTTAACGATCAGGTGCTTGATCATCTCCATCCCCATCTATCTCAGCCTCTTCTTCACCAGCAACAACTCCATCGGGAAGCCATTCATAGATTGGCAGTATGGGTGGGTCGTAGGCGTCGTCCTGCAGCTCATCGTCATCGTGATATTGTTAGACTCCGTTCGCGTCGCGCTCCGTAAGCGGAACTTCGTGGATCGGGCTTTGGCAGCAAAGGACAAGGTTCAAGCCGATGACCAAAATGCACCGGTTCCAGATTGAGCGGGTGGCTCGGTACTCCGCGCTTTGGAAGCACGCTTATGAAAGCCGGAGGCAGTTCGCTTACTCGTATCACCTCATAAGGCTCATATCCCGCCGAGTATGAACGAAACGAAGAGCAGGAATATCGTGAACGAGGAGAACAATATGGCTATCTTCCACCTCTTCATCCGGGCGTACTTCGCCCATTGGTAGCCGAGATATGCCATCAGGAATGTCGCGATTATGAAAGAGAGCCTGACCGCGCTCGTGACGTCCGTGAGGAAGATGAAGGGTATGGCCACTGGGAACACGGTCACGAAGTCGATGGAGAAGATGGCCAAGATGCGCTTGATCTCCTCCCAACCGAGCCTATTGACGAAGGACGCATAGCTCTTGGCCGTGCGGATGACCTCCACCACCTTGGCCTTGTCCTGATCGCTGAGCTTGCCGACCAAGGACCCGTCCAGGGCGTCAAGGACCTCCGAGGCAGCCGATTCCACGTCATTTCCCGATCGAACGTTCTTGACCGCGACGTCGGAAGCGACCTCGTCCACCATCGACCCATATATAACCGTGAAGCCATCGATGAAGCCCCATAGGACGTTCACCAGTATGGCGGTCCAGAGCATGAACTGGATCCCTGCCTCGTCCTTGGGGACTCCGAGGCTGACCATGCCAGTACAGCCGGTGACCATGATTATCCCGTAGAAAGCCTCGGCGTACCTCTCGCTGGCGGACGTGTAGGTGCCAAGGAACTGTCTGTAGGAAGGGACAGCCATGTTCCTGCCCCCTAGATGAGCACCAGGTTGGTCGATTCCGCGAAGACCACCAGTATCAGGCCGAGAAGCCCGCAGACGAATGCTCCCTTCCATTTGTTCAGATGCGCGTACTTCGAATAGTAGTAGCCGATGATCACGAACATCCCCAGGGCCA
>DATIXC010000247.1:0-9618 GCA_035518995.1 Methanomassiliicoccales archaeon
GGCCCAGAGGATGCAGGCGACGCCGAGGGCCCACGAGATGATGGCTATTACCAGGGCGATCTTGCCCGCCTCCTTCTTCTCCTCGTCCTTGTCCACTAGCCAGATGATCCCCCAGATTATTCCCACAATCGGGAACAGGAAGGCCAGGATCCAGCAGGCGTACTTGATGGCGCCCAGCGGCTGCTTCTGGTACGTCGGGTAGGTCTGGTAGGGGGCGCTCGGTTGGCTCCCTCCGGCGGGATAGGCGCCGCAGTAGGGACAGAAGGAATACTCGGTGGGATAGCTCCTCCCGCAGGCCAAGCACATCCTGGTGGCGGTCTGCCCGCCTGGAGCGACGGTCTCCTGGCTTCGGACGGTGGCCCCGCAGTAGGTGCAGAACTTGGCGTCCTTTGGTATGGCCTGGCCGCAGTTCAGGCAGAATATCTTCTCGTCCAACCCACCGACCCTCGGGGATATAACGTATGGCGGACTTAAAAAACTGGCCCTTACAGCGCCAGTAGCCTGGAGAGGCGCTTAATCGCGTCCTGGGCGTGGTGGAGGGCGACCTCTAGCGTCTCCTTGCCCAGGGGCGTGATCTCGTAGATCTTCCTCCGACCCTGCGCGTTGCAGGTGACCAGGCCGTCATCGACCAGCTCTTGGAGCGCAGGGTAGATCGAGCCGGGCGAGGGCTTCCACTCCTCGTCGGTGATGCGCTCTATCTCCTTCATGAGGGCATAGCCGTGCACGGGGCCCTTTGATATCAGCTTGAGCAAGGTGAGCTTCAGGAAGCCCGCCTTGAAGCCGTACCTCTGGAACGCCTGCCGCAGCTCCTTGGGCAACTCTCCGACCTTCTCGGCCATCGCCTATACGAAATAGAACCTCGTCTTGTATTTCAATGCTATGTTGGCGACGCCCTCGAGGCGCTCCAGCACGCCGCCGTAGCGGGACATGAGCAGCTTCCCCTTAGGTTCCTCGGGCATCTTCTCCCTGAGCACTTGGACCTCGCGCAACAGCTCCTTGGCGTCGTCCCCGGAGAAGGTCCTCTTGGCCTTGGCGCTCTCCACCACGTTGGCGACGATGGGCAGGTTGTGCTTCTTGGCGATCTGGGGGAGGAGCGAGGACTCCGGTCCGAAGTCGCCGATGCAGCCCCTGCCCTTGTCCCAGGACAGGCCGCACTTCTTGCAGGTCTCGCCCATCTCCTCGAAGGAGAGCATGTCCCAGCCGGTGAGGCGGTCGTCGACGGAGGAGGCTTCGATGACCTTCTTCCTGACATCGGCGGGGGCCTTGTCCAGCATGATCCAGCCGGTGTAGGTCTTCTTCATCTTGGGGGCAAGGAGCGCGCGGTCCGCGTCGTTCTTGACCTTGTCCATATAGATGACCTCGGCCTCGGGGTCGACGCGGTTGCGCTTGAGGAAGGCCTCCCATTCCGCGCCCATGGCTTCCTTGGCCTCCTTGGCGCTCATGGTCACGTCCGATTCCGCGTAGTCCTCGAAGCCCTTGACGTCGCGCAGGAAAACCTTCTTGATGTCCGTCTTTCCGGCCTTGCACAGCGCCCCGTCAGAGTCAGTCTCGCAAATGGCAATGCTGATACCCATGTAACTAACCTCAACGGCTTACCTGCTCCTCTCTATTTATCAGTTGCCTTGGTCGATCCGAAACCGGAGTCGCCCGGGCAAAACCGGTGAACATTGCAAGAGAAGGATATGATCCGATCGTAAAGACCCGAGCTCGCTCCAAGGTCTCAGTCCTGACCTGGGAACCGTTATATAATTTCCTCGGATTATATTGGGACGCTGCGGGGTGAGCGATTGGAAAGGATCTCCACTGGAATTTCGGGCCTCGACAAGCTGATAGGCGGCTATCCCAAGGGCAGCTGCGTGCTCGTCAGCGGCACAGCCGGCACGGGCAAGACCATCTTCGCCCTGCATCTTGCGCATGCCACCTGCGCCGCGGGCAAGAAGGCCGTGTACGTGGCCATCGAGGAGAAGCGCTCCAACCTGATCACGCAGGCGAGCATGTTCGGGTGGGACCTCGACGCCTACGAGAAGCTGGGGCTGTTGAAGTTCATCAGCGTCCTGGAGTCGCGCATGGCCGACGCCAAGTACCAGTTCGACTCATACGGCTCGGAGGGAGGGTTCAGCACCATCATGGAAGGCATCGATGCCGACGTGGACGTGGTCATCATCGACAACCTGGGGATCCTGGCGCTGGACATGAGCATGTCCCACTTCCGGGCGCAGCTCGACTACCTCGTCTATGCACTGGGTTACCGGGGATGCACCACCCTGCTGATCTGCGACGAGACCACCATGGTCAAGTTCGGGGAGGTGGCAAACTACGCCGTGGACGGCGCCATGCGCCTCATGAAGCGCGACAACCCCTACACCGACTCCAAGGAGAGGACCCTGGAGATACTGAAGATGCGGCACACCAAGCATAGCATCGACTACCACCTCTTCGAGATATCCGACAAGGGGATCGTCTTCGTGGACTGAGCTCACTTCTTCTTCAGGGTGGAGGCGTAATCGAAGGAGACGCGCAGCCACTGCTTGACCGCTTCCTTGTTCTTCAGTAGGGCGTGCGGAAAGACCAGGTACTCGCTCATCCTTTGCCCCTCGACCGGCTCGAAGGGCTTGGCCCCCTTGTTCTCCTTGACGAAGCGGGTACGCTCCTTCTCTGGCAGCCGGATGAAGATGTCGTCCGCGAACACGCCGGTGAACATGCTGTGCTTGGCGAAGAAGCAAGGGGCCCCGAACATGCGCTTCTTCTCTGCGGGCAGGCCATGCACCAGCTCATCCAGAAGCGCCTCCTTCTCCGACGAAGCCTTGGGCCAGGACATTGTACCACCATGCATGGTAGCCGAATGAGCCTACTTCAAGATAGTGGGCAACTGCCGCGATCCTTCGCTGCCAAGGGCGGGATGCCGAAAACCTTTTTGTAACTGGACCTCCGCTGAGCAGTATCAAGGTGCAAGAAATGGATGAGAACAAGGGCCTGATGGAGGCCACTTTCGCGGCGGGCTGCTTCTGGCATGTCGAGGACGCGTTCATGCAGATCGAGGGAGTGACCATGACCGAGGTGGGGTTCATGGGGGGGAAGACCTCGAGCCCTTCCTACAAGCAGGTGTGCACGCACACCACCGGGCACGCTGAAGTCGTGCACCTCCTCTACGACCCCAAGGTCGTGAGCTACGACCACCTCCTCGATGTCTTCTGGAGCATCCACGACCCCACCCAGTTGGACCGCCAAGGCCCGGATGTCGGCGACCAGTATCGGACCGAGATATTCTACTACACTGAGGAGCAGAGGGCGCAGGCCGAGGCCTCGAAGGCGAGGCTGCAGGCCTCGGGCAAGCTAAAGAGGCCGATCGCCACAAGGATCACCAAGGCCTCCACCTTCTGGAGGGCCGAGGAGTACCATCAGAAGTACTTCCAGAAGCACGGCCTCTCGCACTGTCCCGCGTGAAGATGCATCCACTCGCAAAGCAAGGAAGCTTCTGGCTCACTGCTTCTTCTCTTGCTCGGAGCTCGGCTGGTCGGGCTTCGGGGGCTCCGCCGGGGGCCTCTGCTCGGGCGGCTTCGCCTCCTCGGCCTTCTTCTCCTCGACGGCGGCGGCCTTCTCGTGCTTTTCCAGCTCCTGGGCGCCGATCTCCTCCTTCAGCTCGGCCTCGACCTCGGTCTGCTCCTCGGTCTCTGGCCCCTCCGCCTCTTCCTCGGCGGCCTCTTCCTCGTCGACCTCGGAGATCTTGACCTCAGCCTCCTTCGCCGCGACCTCCCTCTCCTCTTCCTCCTCTAGTGTGGTGCCCTTCCGCTTGGCGCGCTTAGCGGCGCGCCTCTTGGCCCGGTTGTCGAGCTTGGCTATGCGCTTGTCCTCCCTGGCCACCAATCGCTCGAATGCCAGGCGCTCCTGGACCTCGGTCCTCTCGACCGGACGGTAGTCGTTGGCCACCCACTCCTTGCGGTAGGAGGTGTATTCGACCACAACCACCGAGCACCAGAACAGCCAGCCGATGAAGAACAGCACCACTATGAAGAAGAAGTCGATGGCGAAGCCGGCCGCCACGTCGCCCCATTGGCCTACGGCCATGATCTGCCCTCCCTTGAACGCATTGTAGGTGTAGGTGGCGCCCGACGCTGCCATGAGGAAGCCACAGACCAATTTGGACGTCGAGCCCGCTGGGTAGAAGCCGTAAAGCGCCCTGCACGCCGCCAGCGGGATGGCTATTATGATCAAGGTCACGAAGAGATCGTTGAGCGCGTTGGCCAGGCTCCTAAGGTCATAGCCTATCGCAGCGTAGGCCAGGCTGTCGACCACCGTGATGAGGATGATGATGATGATGGAGGTGTAGAAGACGTAACGTACTACGCCCTTTCGCATCCAGACCAAGCCGTTGTGCTTGCTAGCGAAACGCACCCTGAACTCCTGGAGCCGGGTCATCTTCTTTATCGGCTTGTACGGCTTGACCTTCTTGCCCACGGCAATCTTCCAATTGCGGCGATAGTCGCCGAACTCACCGAACTGGAGGACGCCCACGAAGAACACCATGATGATGATGAGCAGGTTGATCAGCTGCATGGGGACTATCAGGCCGATGGCCTTCAGAGCATCATTCAGCTCGCCGCCGAGCTCCAACCCTCCCACATACAGGAGCAGCCCTGGCACAAGAAGGAGGCCGAACAGCAATCGGCTGTAGGTCCCTGGCGGGAAGTATCCTTTCCAGAAGGTGATGAACGCGATCAGCAGGCCGAAGATTAGGATGTTTACCGACCACGTCTCCATTATGTTGAACAGATCGCCTGTCAGGCTCGTCGATCTCGCTGCCCCTATCACCAGCAGGATTATGACCTCGGGAATGGTCACGAAGCGGAAGACCTCCCTCTTAGCGTCGACGGTCCCGCGGCTGAACTTGCCGATCGATGGGTTGAAGTCGTACCATCTGGACTCGGGCGGGATCTGGAAGAACTTCTTCTTCTTGGGCGGGACATCGTAGCCCACGCTCTTCTTCCAGGTGCGCCTCTCATCGCGGTACTCAGCTCCCACCCGGATGACGTCGATGGCCGCCCAAATGAGGATGGCGAGGATGATGGGCGTCATGGAGATGATTAGCC
Source organism: Methanomassiliicoccales archaeon (assembly GCA_035518995.1). Lineage (GTDB taxonomy): Archaea > Thermoplasmatota > Thermoplasmata > Methanomassiliicoccales > UBA472 > JAJRAN01. The sequence continues at coordinate 5,088 of DATIXC010000247.1, forward strand.
CGCTGTTGGTGATAAGCTCGGTTAGCCCGCTCGCCACGAACAGCCAGTATATGAGCAATATGAAGAGGATGGAATTAAGCAGGTCGCAGAAGGAGCGCGAGATGCTTCCTTTGGGGTAGAATCCCACGAAGAACGCCAGGATGGTCATCGGGATCCCGACGAGCAGGAAGATCGCTCCGATCGCTTCGAGGAACTGGAGGAACTTCAGGGTCGAGGAGGTGTCGCCAAACCCGAAGATTGACAGTAGGAGGACTATGAGGACAATCAGGAAAGGGAACCTGGTAATCGTGCTCCTCACGAACTTCTCGGCGCTGGAGGCGCCCAAGCTTACGGTCCCGATCTTGGTGGTGAACTCGCCTCTGCCGAGCTTGGGCTTGTAGGGAGGCTCGTCCTTGGGCTGGGCGGCTCTCCTAGCCCTTTCCTTGAAGAAGGAGTAATCCCGCACGAAACGGAAGGAGTTGCGCGTGGCCCTATAGCATACCACGCCGAACGCAACCCAGACAGGAATGATCCAGCCTAGGGCTGTCTGTACATCCTTCATGGGCTGGGTCAACAGCAGCACGGCGGCGTAAACCACGAGCAAGGCGGAGCCGAGGATCCCGAAGAACAGCCGGGCCTTGGTGTAGCGCAGGTGATATTCCCACAACCCGGCCACGATGGCGATCGGGATGCCGAAAGCGATGACATAGGTCCGCAGCGTTGTCGCCGCGGATATGAACAAGGGTACGGTCGGATCGCTCAGGAGCTGCGCCACTGCGATGAATGCTCCGAGAAGGAATGCAGGTATGACCACGAAGAAGAGCAGCCTGGTGAAACCGGTGATGATGGCATTGGTAATGGTTCCCCTGGCCAAGCCAGTGCTGGATATGCCCTCATTGACCGAGGCGCGTATCCCTGGCTTCTTCTCGGCCATCCTAACCACCTCTTTGGCTGGGTGGCACCCAATCATGTTCTAAGGTAGTGTTCCAAGTAGCGCCATTCAGGTTGAATTGCAGGTCCAGGATCAGATGGTCGGGAGAGGTTGAGAGATGATCGTATGCATCTTTGGATAACGTGATAATGAGAGAGCTCTCGACGTGTCCGCCAAGGGTCAAGGCGGTCGAAACGCTACCGAGAGTTCCCGTGGTGTTGCTAACACTTCCAGTGACGCTCAGCTGGCTGCCGTTCCAGACCTGGTTGGAATCGAAGGAATAGGGAATGCTCATCTCGTAATTGGTCCCATTGGTCGTTACGAGCGTGTTATTCCAGTCAACATTGAGATTTTTAATCAGAGGTCCGACCGTCATGTTGCCTCTGAAACCGGCTTGGACCCTGAAATCGAAAAGGTAGTTCAGATTGAAGTAGACCAGGCTGCCGAAGGTGACCTCGGACCTGAGAAGTGCCTGGAGAACGGACGTCCCTATCTGAGTCTTGTTGAGGAAGAAGGTGACGGGAACGTCAATCCAAAGGCCTGGGAGCAGGGTTGCCTTTTCAGAGGAGAAGGAGGCCAAGACAGAGCCGTTGTCAGCATAGAGCTGGATCACAAAGTAGAAATTGGTGAAAGCGTAAAATCCGCCGTTGCGGATGCTAACATTACCGGTGACGATCACGGTGTCGTTGGTGATCGTTGTTGTCCAGCCATCAGGGCCAGGGGTGTCAATGGCGACAACCCCTGGTATGACTGGAATCGCGGCCAGGAAGATCAGAAGGAAGACTATCATCAGCCAGAGATAATCCAAAATTAACAATGCCCTGACTTTCCCCTTCATCCATCCTTGAAGGAAATACATGGTATTTTTAGTTGATTGACCGCGGGGAGGAAAGCATTGGAAGCATCGTCGATTGCCAACCTAATTTTCGAAAAGTGTCCATCAAAAATTTTCGTCCCCTCGATTAGATATTATCTAATCAGATAATAGCAAAAAAAACGAAAATGGGTTGGTTCATGCCATTTTGGCTTTAAACCAGCCTCTCCCGCCTAAGTCGTCATCGAGTAAATGGCCACGGCAATGCCCAATATACCGACGACCAGGAGAACCCATCTGGACCCCAGTACCGCCCCTGCAGCTCTTGTCACTCCGAAGATCAACCTGAACACGAACCAGAGGACGAAGAACACAATCAGGAACGTGATGAGAATCGCCCAGCCTCCAAAGCTCGATACGGCCCCTGCCGCGATTATCGCGATTATCAGCGCTAGGATAGTACCAAGATTGAACTTTGGCAGCATGGGTAGGAGCAGACCGACTCCCAGTAAGAGCACCATTAAGAGCATCAGAAGGTCCCAGGTACCATCGACGACCATCAAGATCGCCCATATGATCATGACCGCGCCGACGAGGGCGCTTATCGCGCGTATGGCGGTCTTGAACTCACTTCCGTCCTTATTCTTCCTTCCCATTAGCCCGACCACGATCGCAACAATGGAGCCAATGAGCAGAACGATCTCGGTCGATGACGTGCTCGTTATTGTCATGGGTTTTCAATGAGAGGTGATGGAATATATGCCTGCCTATCAACTTGAGTGGAGCTGAAGCGGGGAACGTGGTAGCGCAGGCGAGCGAATGTGTAATTTTAAGAGAGAACGATTCAGTATTCGCAGGACGGCATCCAGCCAATAAGGTTTATATGGATAAGCCAGACCCCCTCCTCCGAAATTCTACGCTCATTTCTCTCCGATGAGCCAGGGTTTATTTCCCAAACCTTTCCCCTTTTTTCTAATTCAAGACAGGGATGCCATGAGGTTCGGATTTTGAGTGAATTTAGCTAGAACCTTCACTTTTTCGATAGCCACGAACGCGATCAGGCCAAGATACTTAGGGAAGACTTGCCCCCTGTTTTCATGGGGATGGGGGGAAGAGTCGAGATCCTTCATCGGGGGAGGTGAAAAAAGATGCCAGTAGTGACAATAGATCTAATAAAGGGGAATATCAGCAAAGAAGCACAATTGGAAATGATGAAGCGTGTTTCTGAGGTGGTCGCAGAAATTGAAGCCCGCCCGCATCCCAAGGAGAACATGCTTCCCTGGGTATATTGCATAATCAGGGAGGTTGAATTTGGGAACTTTGGTCAAAATGGCGTGCCAGTCACACCAGAATTGCTCGGCGCCTGTAAAGCGGGAATGGTCCAGGTAGCTATTAAGAAACATTAGAATTTCTTCTATTTTTCTTTTATACGGGATGCCGTGAGGTTCGGGCTGTAAGATTTAAAATATGCTGAATGGAGTTGACAATTCGAGGAATCGCTTCAATGGGCAAGAAATTCGGAATGCGTATGAATTCCATAATCCTCATGTTGCTGCTTCTACTGGGTGCGTTCATAGTCGTTGTTCCTAGTATAACTATTGCACCTCACCCATTATCCCCCCCGGAAGGGAGTATACAAGTGGGGGACTATACTTACACAAGCAGTATCCCTGGAGAAGCCACGATCACAGGATACACCGGCAATGGCGGAGCGATAACGATCCCCTCCGATTTGAACGGGAATGCTGTGACGGTCATCGGGCAACACGCATTCAATTCTGATCATGGTGCTTTGGTCACGTCAGTAATAATACCAGATAGTGTCACCTACATTGATGAAATGGCGTTCGGCTTCTGCACTTCCCTTACCTCCGTCACCATCCCTGACAGCGTCACGACGATCGGGGTTTCAGCGTTCGCCTTCTGCTATTCCCTTACATCCGTGAATATACCCGACAGTGTCAAGACGATAGGGGAAAATGCGTTCGGCTATTGCACCCTCCTGACCACCATCACCATCCCCGATAGTGTCACAAGAATTGGAGGTTTAGCGTTCTCCTTGTGTACCAACCTTACCTCCGTGACCATACCTAACGGCATCACGGCATTAGAGTACGATACGTTCAGCTACTGCGAAGCCCTGACTTCCGTTACCATACCTGACAGCGTTATCTTGATCGGGGACAGGGCTTTCTTTGAATGCACCAACCTTACCTCCGTGACCATACCCAACAGCGTCACCAACCTCGGGAACTATGCGTTCTCTACATGCACCTCCCTTACCTCCGTGACCGTCCCCGATAGTGTAACGACGATCGGGGAAAGCGCGTTCTCCGGCTGCACCTCCCTGACCTCCGTGAACATCGGAAGCGGCGTCACCGCCATCGATCTGTATGCGTTCAACGGCTGCACATCCTTGACCTCGATATCATTCTTAGGGCTTACTGCTCCAATAGTTGTCGGCGATCATTGGATCGACGATACTAACTCGGCGCTGATGGGTCATGCGTACGCTGATTCGAACTTCCCTGCTGCAGGGGAGGTTTGGTATGGATTGACGATGGGCGATACCTTACCTGAACCAGCAAGTCCATTCATCGATAGCACCATGCTCTACTTGGCGATTGGAATCGTGGCAGTGGTAGTGGTCATAGCCGTGGTCGTGATACTCACGCGAAAGAAGTGACACGAACCCATTCCCCTCGTTTCTTATCTCAAAATAGGCAATGGTCCACGACGTATAGGGATGCCGCGAGGTTCGGGCTCTACCTTTTTTTCTTTTTCTCCTTATATCTGGCAATGAGCAA